>CAYMVB010000126.1:0-2421 GCA_964393665.1 uncultured Desulfobacteraceae bacterium
GCACATAGAGGCAGACCGAATATCAAAGCTACCAGGTGATAATCTTTATATGGCGGAGGGAAATGTAATTATAACCAGGGAGGATCAGAGATTAGAGGCAGACAGGATCATATACGACATTGAATCTACAGTTATAAATGCAGAAGGAAATATAAGGCTTTTGACCCCGGAAGATACATTAACTTGTGATAGCGCCGTATTCAACCTAAAGAAGAAAACCGGAAGAATAATAAATGGAGAGCTTTTTCTTAAGACAAACCATTTTTATATACAAGGAAAAGAGATCAGTAAAACGGGTCCGGAAACATATATTCTTAATCATTGCAGGATAACATCATGCGATGGAGACCCGCCAGACTGGTCTATTACCGGATCAGAGGTAACGTTAAAAATCGAGGGTTATGCTACTGTAAAAAATGCTGCCTTTCGCATAAGGCATGTACCACTTTTATTTTTCCCCTATATAATATTTCCGGCCAAGGTAAAAAGGCAAACGGGCCTGCTACCTCCGAGTATAGGATATTCTAAACTGAACGGAGTTGATTTTGAACTCCCTTTTTTTTGGGCTATATCAGAACAGACAGACCTCACATTTTATGAGCGTTATATGAGTGAAAGGGGCATTAAGCATGGCCTGGAATTTCGATACATTAATGCAAATGATTCGAAAGGCGCATTTTTATTTGATATTATCTCTGATAAAAAGGGTGAAAAGGATTTATACAATAAAGATGAATTACGTATAAGCCCATATGAGAGAACCAATGAGACACGGTATTGGCTTAGGGGAAGATCAGACCAGCATTTAGGGCTTGGGATAGACGCAAAACTTGATATTGACGCAGTAAGCGACCATGATTACCTGCGTGAATTTAAAGACATTTCTCTAGGGTATGATTTTAGAGTAAAGCTTGATAGCGCCTTTGGAAGATCATTAGATGAAATTCAATCACCTTTAAGACGTTCATCCTTACTCATTACAAAAAATTTGCAGGATTATTCCTTGCAGGCCTCTAGCAGTTTTTACCAGAGGCCGGAAGATATAGAAGATGACAAAACCTCTCAACCCATAGCCCTTTTGGGTTTGTCAGTTCCATCGAGGAGGATTTTAAATTTTCCAGTCTTTTTTTCCATAGATTCTGATGGTGGCTATATGTATAGTGATGAAGGACAAAAGGGCAAAAGATTATCAATCAATACTTCCATTACATATCCATTTTGGCACTTCGATTATTTAGAGATAGAGCCATTCTTTAAATATGCTTTGACCTATCAGTGGCTGGATGAATACGAAGGGCTCAAGGGTGAGCAGATAAAGGATAGCTATGAGGTGGGGTTGAGGATGGCTACAACATTGGAGAAGATATTTAACGTGGAAACCGGCAGTGTTAAGGGTGTAAAACATAAATTTCAACCTTCTTTTTCTTATACTTTTAGACCCTATAAGGACGAGGATAAATATAAGTCGTGGTATGAAGCAATAGATTCGTTAGAAAGGACAAATAAAATTTCTCTCTCTCTTGATAATTATTTTAATACTCGAAGGGTTGATAAAAAAGGGAGGGCAACGTATTCTCAGGGGGCACATTTTGTTATTGCCCAGGACTACGATTTAGATGAGGCTAAGGGGCTCGTAGAGCAGGGAGAAAGAAAAAAACCCTTTGACCCCCTAAGGGTATCTTTCAGTTTAACGCCCTATCCCTCGTTTGACCTTTCAGCCACACTTAATTGGGACCATTATGAACATGCTATATCATCGAGTAGCGTTTCACTTGACGTAACGTTGCAAAGGGGCAATAAAAAGCGGGACTATTATGGCGTAGATTTCATGTATGCAAAGGATTCTGTAAAGAGTCTGAATTACCAGTTTGGTATAAATTTGGCTTATGGTTTTTCCATTGGGGCGGAGAGAAAAAGAGATTTCATAACTACGTACGATATTGAAAACAGCTATTGGGTTGGTTATGAATCCCAGTGCTGGGGGGTGAAGCTATATTACGAAGATCTTGAAGAAGACACAAGGGCTATGTTAGTGTTCAGTCTTTTAGGTGCTGGCGAGATAGGTGTTTTTTAAAGAAAAAAATCAGGATCTTATTTTATTTGATGGCCTAAAGAAAAGTAATAGTACGCCAAAACTTCCCATGAAAATAGAAAGAATTTGTCCCATAGTCATACTAAGAAATATCAGACCAAGTTGTGGATCTGGAGCCCTGAAAAATTCAATAAAAAACCGAAAAGAGCTGTAAAGGATAAAAAACAGGCAAAACAGGGTACCTTTTTTTAATTTATACTCCTTTAACCACCAGAGTATTAAAAAGAGGAGAATCCCTTCAAGAATTATTTCATAAATTTGGGAAGGATGCCTTGGAAGCCCTCCGCCTTGAGGGAAAACCATAGCCCAGGGGACGTTTGTAACCCTAC
>CAYMVB010000127.1:0-8622 GCA_964393665.1 uncultured Desulfobacteraceae bacterium
CGTTTTTTCCATTGAAGGCTATGATGCGAGCAGAATTGGAAAAATAGAAGACTTCAAGGTAACATTATCTCAAACATCAATCAGGACTAAGATAGTAAACACAGAACAATTAACAGGACAGGAAGAGATAGGGGTGGAGGAGGCAGATATTATTATCTCTGCCGGCAGGGGCATCGAGAAGAAGGAAAACCTTACGCTCATAAAAGAACTTGCGGATGAAATTGGAGGCATAGTTGCCGGCTCAAGGGCTATTGTTGAGCTTGACTGGATTCCCCAGACCAAACAGGTAGGTCAATCAGGCCATACCGTAGGCCCCCAATTATACATAGCAGTTGGCATAAGCGGTGCTGTTCAGCACATCGTTGGGATGAGCTCGGCAAAGACTATTATAGCTATAAACAAAGACCCCAATGCGCCTATATTCAAGGTCGCAGACCTCGGTATTGTAGGCGACGTAATGGAAATCCTTCCTGTGCTCATTAAAGGACTTAAGTCATCGCCCTGATCCATTATCCCAAATACGGACACGTCGGTTGCAGCATAACTATAATCCTAATTCATCGGATAGCCAAATTGAAGGAAGACACTTATAGGTTTGATAAGCCCTTAAAAAGACTAATATTTAATGCTCCACCTTTCTGTACGTCATTGTCTGTTTTACCCTGTTTATAAGTAACGGCAGAAATGTCTTTGCGTCTGCAACAATTCCAAGGTCAGCAATAGTAAACACAGGAGAATCTTTATCTCTGTTAATTGCCACAATAACCTTAGAGTCCTTTATACCGGATGTATATTGAATTGCACCAGAGGTGCCAACAGAAAAAAGGAGGTTTGGTCTTATTGTCTTTCCGGTCTGCCCAACCAGTCTTTCCTCTTCTACCCACCTTTGAAGCACGGGCGGTCGAGTGGCACCTATTTCACCACCCAACGTTTCAGCGAGTTCACGAATCATACTGAAGTTTTCAGCATTATGAAGCCCCCTTCCCCCTACCACCACAGTATCAGCTTCCTCTAATGGTCTCTTCGTTTCACGTAATGGAGAGCTTGACAGCAACTTAGGCCCTTCCAAGATGTCAAGATGATCTACCTTTATCCAGTCGATATGGCCAGGATTCCCTTGAGCTTCAGGGGTCTGAAAAACAGTAGGCTGCATTGTAACAAATCCTGTACGGGATTCTTCCGAGAATATAATTTCCGCCATTACGCCGCTACTCGAAGAAGGACATTGTGCCACAAACCTTCCTTTTTCCATCTTCGTATCCATGCATTGAGCAATCAGACCTGAATTTGTAATCTTTGCCGTCCTGGCTGCTAGCTCTCTCCCGAAGTCAGTTAGTGCAAACATTACAAGCATCGGCTCTAGCCTAATAACAGCATCTGCCAGGACAGAGGCAAAGATGTCCGCCCTTGGTAAGGCAAGCCTTGAATCATCTATAATATTCACATAGTCTGCTCCACGAGAAATTGACTCAACGGCAGCGGCTTCTAACTGCAGGTGCGTCTCCCTGTGTGAATCAAATTTAAGTCCGGCATTTGATGAACCTATAAGCACGGCCGTTACACTCCCACAGGCCGAGCCGGCAAATTCCTTGGCCCTTCCCAGCACATTAATATACAATTCGAAAAGTTTTCTATTCCTTAAATCACCAAATACCCATATATCTTTCATTTTCTCTTTCATATCTTACCTCTCTACAATTCAGTCTAAATATCCTGTAAATGCACCGGCTAAATCATATCTAATTGTAACAATGCCTTCACTAATTGATCAGCCTGACTGGACCCTGAACCGGACATAAATGTACAGCCTCTCGTATTCTTGATCTGCGATAAGGAAAACAGCCTTGTTCTAGACCCGAACTCCCCCACCTCTTCTCTATCCAGGCCAAGGTCTGTATGATTCCAGCATTCTAAGCCCTTTTCAAATACCGATTGAATCCTTAAAAAACCGGTTTCTCTTGGACGAATCGCACTTTGATGTATGGTAAGGGCAGCAGGAAAATAAACCTCATACCTTTCAAGAAAGCCATCATAATTTCGTTCTACAAGAAGGCTGTTTTCACCCTGTTCTACAGAGCACACCCTTGTAATAATATGTAGTTCAAGTGCCACAGCTGTTTGCGGACCGACCTGACCTGTGTCACTATCAGCGGCCGCGGCGCTGAAAAGAACCAGATCATAAAACGCCAGTCTCCTGATTGCTGCGGAAAGAACATGTGACGTTGCAAGAGTGTCTGAACCTGCAAGGGCCTGATCAGAGATTAAAATGCCCCGATCAACACCTATGGCCATAGCCTCATAAAGCGATGTGGCAAAGGTTTCGGGTCCCATAGAAAGGGCCGTTATTGTTCCACCTAAACCCTCCCTTATCCGCAATGCTACCTCAAGGGTCGCTCTGTCATAAGGATTAAGTTCGTCAGAAAAAGACCGCTGCCCTCGTGAAGCAGTTGATTTTATAGATTTAATACATACTATAATGTTAACTCCCATCCTAATTTCCCTTATTATTTTAGGTTTAAGCTTATATGTTATTCACAATGAGCACTTTAGTAAGGCAACACTGCTTCAATTTCCCATGATACCCCTTGCAATGACCATCTTATGGATTTCAGAAGTTCCCTCATAGATCCTTGTTACCCTCGCATCCCTATAATATCGCTCAACAGGATAAGACTTTGAGTAGCCGTAACCTCCATGTATCTGAAGGGCCTGATCAGTAACCTCGCTCGAAATCTCAGAAGAAAAAAGCTTTGCCATAGCCGATGCCTGAGAAAATGATTCACCTTTATCTCTTAATATAGCAGCCCTGTAAACCATTAGACGTGCTGCATCTACCTTTGTAGCCATATCGGCAATCATCATAGAAAGGGCCTGGTGTTTTGCTAAAGGTACCCCAAACTGATGACGCTGCCTTGAGTATCGAATTGCCTCCTCAAATGCAGCCTGTGCAATGCCTGCAGCCTGCGCTGCAATACCTATCCGGCCAATATCTAATGCTGCAAATCCGATACTCAAGCCTGCGCCTTCCCTACCCAACAGGTTTTGAGATGAAACCTCACAGTCGATGAGCCTTACTGAACTTACAGGGTTAGCTCTTACACCGCAGAGTTCTTCAAGATCGCCAACTATCAACCCCGGGGTTCCCCGCTCAACTATAAGGACGCTTATCCCCTTGTTTCCATTATTAGGATTGGTTTTTGCAAAAATGAGGTATATGCCTGCTACACCCCCATTTGTTACAAAGGCCTTGCTTCCGTTAACCACATAGGAGCGATCTTTACTAATTGCCTCGGATTCAATACTGGACGCATCAGATCCGGCATTAGGTTCTGTAAGACAAAACGCCCCGATTTTGTTACCTGACGCAAGTTGTCGCGCCCATTTTTTCTTTTGCTCTTCTGAACCAAATGCCAGCAGAGGGTATAGTGCCACGCTATTATGAACAGCAACACATAGACCAAGGGCGGCGCAACACTTTGATATCTCCTCTATGATTAAAATATAATCAACCGTGTCCAAGGCTGCTCCGCCTAAGCTTTTAGGGGCCTGAATTCCGAAATAGCCGAGCTCACCCATCTTTTTTACCACATCCCAGGGAAAGCGGGCTTCCTTGTCAATCTTTCCGGCAATGGGCTGAATTTCTCTTTCACAAAAGCCATGAGCTATCCGCTGAACCAAGCGATTTTTATCAGATAAAAAAATATCCAAAATTATTTTCCTCTATTGAATAAAAAAAATCCGCTGCCAGGGGAAACTGACAACGGATTTTTTTATTAAAACTATCTATATTATTACATTATCAGATCTGGCGGTTTTCTTTGAATACCCATAATAACAGGCAACAAGGACAAGGCTATCCCTATTGCCCTGATAATTATAATAATATTTGCGTAGTTGTTGTTCATTGTTTAGTTGTAAATATCCTTTTTATATGCATAAATCACAATAAATCTGCATTGTCAATATTTATTTTTTTTATTTATTGTTTCTCAGGAAGCATATAGATTAAGCCTATGGTGAGCAAGGGTATTATTGAAAGAGAAAATAGTACCGGTCGTATGGTAAATACATCGGCAAATTCGCCGGTTATAGGGGCCATAATGCCGCCAAGGCCAAAGGCGAAACCCATCATGAGGCTTGAAACCATTGACTTGCCTTTAGGTGCCAATTCCTGCGCCATGGCGACCCCTAATGGCAATGTAGCCATTGATAGAAACCCTGCCATAAAGGCAGCAAGATAAATCCAGCCTCCTTGTACATATAAAAGTAATATGAGGCAGGGCGTCGCAAGCCCGTGGGAGAAATAAAAAATAGGCTTATATCCAATCCTATCCGATAAATGACCAGCGAGAAGTCCGCTAAAAGATCCTGCCACGGTAAAAACAGATACAAAAACCCCTATTGATACCAGCGTATAACCCTCCTGGGCAAAAAGTACCGTGATGAAGCTCCTAAATGATATTCCAACAAATGCCCTCAAAACCATGATTATCCAAATGAGCACAATTGATTTCCATACCATGCCTAATGCCTCTTTTAGTGAACCTATAAAGCCAAAATCCTTAAGGCTCTCCCCAACCGGCACAGGAATGGTCTTAAAAAGATAGATCATTACGATAAAACCAATAATCATTGCCAATGGCGATACCTGGAGGCCATAAGCTCCAACTAAATATGTAATAAAGACAGGTCCAACGGCAAAGGCAAAGGTTCCACCGGCATTAAAAATAGACATGCAAAATGCAAAATGCCTTCCTGAATACTCGGATATCATTCCAGCAGTTGTTGGATGAAACATAGAAGAACCAATAGAGCCTAAGGATACAAAGATCAAAAGCACACTAAAGGAGGGGGCTACGCCAAGCAAAGATATAAAGACTATTGTCAAAATTGGCCCACCAAGGACAAAAAACCTCGTCTTATAATGATCCGCCACATATCCAACGGCAGGCTGAACGATAAATGCCATAAGCCTGCTTATGCCAACCAGTAACCCGACCTGAGCAAGGGTAAGGGAAAATTGTTCTACAAACACAGGCAGCAAAGGATTAATGAATGAAGAGTAGAAATCCCCTATAAAATGGATAAGGGTTAACCCAAATATTACTTGTATATGAGCATCCTTTTGATATTCCATGATAATACCAAGTAAAAAACCACCTTCCGGTGGTTTTTTAAGCTGAAAAATTGAACAGCTTTAATCTTTTGGTTATTTGCCTTGATACGGTTAACAAATTTACAGTATGCAGAAGATGAAAAACGTATTATATACTCAAATTATTTCTTAAGCCCGTCAAGCTAATGCCCTGCCAACAATCTCTGCGATATCTAATACCTCCACCTTGTCCTCCAATTCTTCGACCTTTATCGCGTCATCTAACATCTTGGCACATTGAGGACACGCAACCGCTATAATACTTGCGCCGGTTTGAAGGGCCTGTTTTACCCTGATTCTACTCGGGCTCTCCTCTCCGCCGCCCAGGATGTCAGTGAAAAAATTACCTCCTCCCCCGCCACAGCAGAAGGCATTATCCCTGCTTTGCTCCATTTCAATGAAATCAATGCCCGGAATAGACTGCAGTATCCTTCTCGGCGCGTCATACTCGCCATTATGCCTTCCAAGGTAACATGGGTCGTGATACGTAACCTTTACATTAATGTCTTTCAATGGTACCTTCCCCGATTCCATCAATGGCGCCATAATTTGGGTATAATGATATACCTCAAAAACCCCTCCGAGTTCAGGATAATCATTTTTGAATGCATTAAATGAATGGGGATCCAGGGTTATAATCTTTTTTATGCCCTTTTCCTTAAAAAGGGATATATTACTCTCTGCCAGGTATTTAAAGAGCCCTTCTTCTCCGAGTACCCTTACCTCATTTCCATCACACATTTCCTTATCTGCAAGAATACCTATGGACAGCCCAGCCTTAATTAATAAATTTCCTACGGCTTTTGCGATTTTTTTACCCCTTTCGTCATAAGATCCCACATCTCCTATATAAAAAAGGTATTCCTGATCTTTGTATTCTTCAACAAGGCTGCCCTCTGACCATTGTCCTCTCTGATCAGCAGGTTCTTTATACGGGTTACCACTTATAGAAATATTCTTAAAATAATCCCTTACAGGCGGTGGTATGATCCCCTTGTTTACCAGCTCTCCTCTGGCTGCTATAAAAATGTTGACCAAATCGTCACTAAAGGTAAACACGCAGTGCTCCACACAGTTAGCGCAGGTGGCGCAGGAGTATAGTATCTCCTGAAAACGCTCTGAGTTCTTTATATCACCATTCAACCACGCCCTGATAAGCCACATCCTTCCGCCAGGCGAATAGGTCTCAAACATAAACTTCCTGTAGGCAGGGCAGTTAAAATCAGAATAATCTCCAGCCAGCTTACAATAACCACACCTGAAACACCTGTGAACAATCTCTTCATATTTCATCTAATAAACCTCCCAATTTCCTGGATTCATGATTCCATGAGGGTCTAAAATATCCTTTACCATCCTCATTAAATGACGTGTATTTGAATCCATTTTCTCAATAGCAATTTTTTGTTCTGCAACCGTCGGTTTCCAATAGACTCCTCCTATATCCAAAACATAATAACTTATCTCCTCAAGAGCCTTTCTCGTTCTGTCCATCATATCAGCATCCGCCCTGTTAAACGTAAAGGCAAAGCCAAACATCATGCTGTGCCCCCTGCCTATAATCCTGACCATACCAGAATATGCAAGGTCATATTTTAAAGACATCTCAACAAGTTTTCGTGAGCATTCAGGATACCTTTCCACAGAAATAATAGGCCCAGAATATTCAAACCCGCCGCCCTTCTTGACATCCGCTAACCTGCTGGCACTTGTCTGAGGCATCTCCAGGAGTGAGCCTTTCATAGCCGGGGGAATAGACATAAAACCCCCGTCTTTGCTTTTAATAAATCCCTCCAGCGCCTTCCAGAGTATTTTCCTCTTAAATTCTATTTCCTCATCTGTATCACCGGTTAGATAAAAACTAACATGATGATTATCTTTAAACATCATCGGTAATGGCTGGGTAAATATTAATACGTCCTCTATCATTTCAGTGTGTGTAATTTCATATACCATATCCGGGACAAGGTTTTCATTATCCGTAACAAAGATCTCTGTATCTCGTATCTTCTTTTTCGGGTAAAGTTTTAAACCTACCTTAGTGATAATGCCGGTAGTTCCAAACCAACCGAGAAACAGACCGGACAAATCCGGAAGTGGGGCCCCTTTTGAAAACCAGTCTGAGGATATAGAAGAGGAGCCTATATTGCAAATTTCCCCGGACGGAAGTACAACCTCCAGGCCACAAACCATGTCGGAGTTAAACCCATATTGCTGCGTAAGCCTCCCTTGCCCGTGGATGATTACATTTGATGCTATTGTTGCTGCTGGGGGGGCATCTGGAATACTATGACGCAGCCTTGGGTAATTTTTTTCAAGATAGGATTTTAAAAAGCCCTGGGATGTACCCCCTTCAACTACTGCATAGCGAGCCTTTTCATTCACCTCTATTATCTTATTCATCCTCTTCATATCAACTACAATCCCCCCCTTCAGAGGAATTGCCAGGCCTGTTAAAGCTAAACCAGCTCCCATTGGCACAATTGGGATATTCTCCCTTGTCGCGAGTTTTACTATTTCCTGAATTTCCGAGGATGTTTTTGGTAAGACAACAAAATCGGGTTTGCTTGGGGCCATTAAACCCGGGTCACGTGAATAGAAAAAAAGCTCCTCCGGTTGATAAGAGACATAATTCTCCCCTACTATTTCAGCAAGGGATTTATAAATTTCATTCATGATGCTACACCCCCATTTCAGGTTCTTCACCTATAGCCATCCTACAGAGGTCTATTATGTGAAGCGGTTTAAGGCCAGCCTTAATAACCTTTTCGGACAATGCATTCTGGCATGCAGGACAATTAAAAAAACAATATTCCGCACCATGCTCTATCATGTCATCAAGGTTTCTCTTTTGAACATCATTTCTGAGGTCATAGCCAAACATCATCCCAAAAATATCACCGCAGCAAAGGGCATTTTCATCCTGGTATTTTCGATCAACAAGGTCAACGCCAATCAACTCCATAATATCACGCACAAAATGATGTTTATCAGATGATAGTCTCGACGAACATGGTCTTTGATACGCTGCCTTGATATGTAAAGGCCTTATCATACCACGTAGCTCTTTTAGCCTGCTGTATAAATACTCAAAATAATGGATAGGCTTAAAGGGAACTTCTATGCCATAGGCAGGCGCAAGGGATGTAAAGGATCCATAGCATTCATCATGCATACAAACAACCTCTTTAACTTCGAGTTTCCTGAGATTTTCTATGATAACAGGAAGTCTTTCCTTGATTATAGCTGTATTGGCAAAATGAATGTAAACAACATTACAGAAGAATTCCTGGCCAAAAATATAGGAGGGCATTACATCTTCAAAAAGCTTCCCTTTAACCAAGTCTAAGAGCTCTGGCATAAAACCAAAGGACAAAACCTTTTCCTTTACCTCACCCAATCTATATTTTCCTAACGGCTCTCCGATATTAACCCACTGCCTGGTAATTGCCCGTGGTGCTGTGAGT
>CAYMVB010000128.1:0-5326 GCA_964393665.1 uncultured Desulfobacteraceae bacterium
GCAACTGTCTCCCCTGCATGTACTTTAAAGGATATGTCAGTTAAAACCATTTTGTCCGGCCTATAACCAAAACTGACGTGAGAGAATTCGATAGTATTCTTGAATTTTGGGATAGGCTTTGCTTTTGGCTTATCCTGTATACCAGGCACTGTACCCATAATATCGAAAAGCCTTGTCGTTGCTCCTTGAAGGGTCTTTAAGTTGTTATTTATCCTGGCAAGTTCCTTTATGGGTTTATAGGCTGCTGCATAGGCGTAAAGCATAGCAACAATCTCACCTAAAGTATGATTGAAGTAAACCTTTCCTGTTATTAAAATTAGGGGGAGGATTAAAAAAAGTGTGGAATCCATCATAGGCCCCATGCCAAGTCTATATCTATTCCAGTGCATGACTTTTTTGTACAAATTTTCAGCAAGGAATCGAAATTTCTTGGATTCATATTGGCCCATGCAGAACCCCTTAATTACCTTGAGTAATAAGAGAATCTCCTGGTAGCTTGATGTTACCTCCGCGGTTGCATCTTGTACCCTGGCGGAATGCTTTTTAATCTTTCGCCCAAATATCCTAATCAGGCTCACAATAATAGGTGCTACAATAATGGTGATTAACGTCAACCTCCAGTTCATAAAAAAGAGATAGAAAAGAAACACAATTGTCGTCAAGGGCTGCCTTATAAGCCCTATTATAACATTGCCTATATTGGCCTGCATAACTGTAAGGTCCGCGGTAGCCCTTGCAATAAGCTCTCCAATTTTACGTTTATGATAGAAGGACAACGGTAGGGAAATGAATTTCTGAGCCAGCTCAACTCTGAGCTCCCTGATGGATCGATTTGAAAACGCTACTGCGGCCAGCTCCCCGAAATAGATAGTAACTGATTTAAGGACAACAGAGATAAAGGCAACAGCGGTGAGGATAACAAGTAGACCGTTTGGTGATATATGGCTAACGAGAACCAACTCTGTTCTTTTAAATGAAAGCGGATATTGAAACGTAATCCAGGGTATTTTCCATTCAACAGGATCATTCGTCATTTTCATGCCCTCATCTACAAAGGGCTGGAGGAGATATACAGGTATAATGATAAGAAGGGAAGACAGGGCGGTCAGGATTATTGCCAGCATTATCAACCTCTTATGGGGGCTGATATAACCGGCAATATCCTTACCGAGGATTTTTTTTAACATATGATTAAACTGCGTTTATTAAGCGGGAGATTACTATTCTCTGAACCTCACTGGTTCCTTCTCCAATCTCTAATAACTTATGGTCTCTATAAAATCTTTCAACATCATACTCTTTCATTAACCCATACCCACCATGGAGTTGCACTGCGTGGTCTACGCATCTACCCATAACCTCAGAGCAATATAGTTTGGCCATGGCAGCATATTTTCCAAACGGTTTCTCGTTATCTCTTAGCCAGCAGGCCTTATAAAGAATAAGTCTGGCGCATTCAATTTCTGTAGCCATGTCTGCTAATTTAAAGGCATTGACCTGAAAGGAAGAAATCGTTTTTCCGAACTGCGTTCTTTCCTTGGCATATTTTATGGCCAAATCATAGGCACCTTGGGCCCCCCCTAAGCCCATTGCTCCTATGGAAAGCCTGCCTCCGTCAAGTGTCGCAAGCATTTGGTGAAAGCCATTACCAACTGGGCCAAGAAGGTTTTCTTTTGGTACACGACAGTCTTCAAAATAAATTTCACTCGTATTTGATGCACGCCACATAAGCTTTCCATGCATAACCCTGGTTTCAAGCCCTGGGTTACCCTTCTCAACAATGATAGAGGTGAGTTCCGGATGACCATTTTCTCTCGTTCCTGTCTTGCAAAGGGCAATAATTCCCTCGCTAATATCAGTGGATGCATTTGTTATGAATATCTTGCTTCCATTTATCACCCATTCATCCCCTACAAGTTCTGCGGTAGTTTGACTGTGTCCGGCATCCGATCCTGCGTTGGGTTCTGTTAACCCAAAAGCCCAGAGACTCTCGCCTCTGCATGCCTTTGGGAGATATTTGTTTTTTTGATCCTCATTTCCATAATAATAAAGAGGTCCAATGCCAAGAGAGTTGCCTGCCGCAACTGTGGCAGCATGAGAGCCATCAATCCTTGCAATTTCCTCAGTAGCAATAATGTATGACACGTAATCCATGCCCTGACCACCGTATTTATCGCTTACAAACATACCAAATAGGCCAAGGTCTGCCATTGCCTTCATTGTATCATAAGAAAATTCCTCTTTATCATCCAATTCTCTTGCCACTGGTCTAATTTCCTTCTCAGCAAAATCTCGTACCGACTTTCTTAATATATCATGCTCCATTGATAGTGAAAAATCCATAACAACTCCTATCCTTTAAATTTTAGCTATTTATAGTATCAGATCGTTTATTTTCCTTTACCATTTTGATGTTAAATCGGTCAAGCTAAAAACTCTATGCTGTTTTACAGGGTTAAAAATCACCATATATCTTGTTGCTTAAACAGGTTTGCTTCCTTTATACCTTCCAGGGATCTTTATAGAAACCATATATAAGAATTTTGAGACCTAAATAGGCATAACCTCGAGCTTTATACCAGACCGCTCCTTGCGTATAAATATATTCTTAAGCCAATTATCATTGTCTTCTTGTTGATATTCCTCTCTATAGTGCGCCCCTCTACTCTCTTTTCTAAGCAAAGCCGCCCTGCATACCATTTCACTAATAAGAAGCATGTTTTTCAACTCAAGGGACTTTATCAACGCACTTCTATCTCTAACATAAATGTCAGGAACGCATGAGTTTAGCTCTGTTATTGTATCTAACGCCCTTTCCACGCCTTTCGTATTTCTTATAATCCCCACGTTTTCCCACATTATCTCCTTAAGCGACATCCGCAGGCCCTTTTCATCTCTATGTCCGTTAAAATATGATGCCTCAATCCTGCGCTCTTCTTTGAGCAGCTCCTTCTCCGGAAATTTTGGTCGTTTACCCTTTAAGGCCGTTTTTGCAGCATTTTCCCCGGCTATGACCCCTAAGACAAAAACCTCCGCCAAGGCATTACCACCGAGGCGATTGGCGCCGTGTACCCCGGAGCATACCTCCCCTGCGGCAAATAGTCCTTGTACAGTGGTTTCCGCCTCTTCATTTATCACAATGCCCCCCATTGTAAAATGCGCAGTGGGGGAGACAATAAGGCCATCTTTGTAACCATTTTTCATAGAAGGCAAAAAGGATGCAATCCTCTTTAAATCAGCCTCTTTAACTGTGCTAAGATCAAGCAAGACACCGTTTGAAATACTTCTTCCGTCAAGGATTTCCTTCATAATTAATCTTGACAGCCTATCCCTTGTCATCCGTAACGGGTCGTATAGTCCATATTTCAATAATATATCATCGCCGGTAGAGTTTTTCAGAACTGCCTTAGCATCAAATATAATCGCTTCGTAAAGCAGCAATCTATTCCCCCTCTTACCCAGTGCTGTAGGATAGAATTGAACAAACTCCATATCCTTGATTGATAATCCAAGATTAAAGGCTAGCGCCAGCCCATCTCCTGTCATATCTGCCGCATTATTGTTATGGAGGTATATTTGGGCGAAACCCCCTGTAGCAATTACAATGCTATTTGCTGTAATTGACAAAAAATTTCCCTTATAATCAATACCTGCTGCCGCTGCAATATGATCTTCCGAGGTGAAAAGTCTCGTTATAAATACGCCTTCCCCAAAGCGCACTCCGGTCTTGATTGCATAATTCCTTAATGGGATTATCAGGTCTCTCCCTGTATGGTGTTCTCCTGCCACATGCCTTGGATAGCTGTGCCCGGGGGTATGAGTTACTCGTATTTTTCCATCCTTTCTTGAAAATTTAACCCCGCATGCCTCTAAAAAATCTATCTGCTTAGGAGATCCCTCTGCTACTTTTCTAACAAGTCTTTTATCGTTTATATGACGGCCACCTTCGATAGTGTCTTTTATATGCACCTGTGGGCTGTCAAAAGAATCCCTCCAGCCAGTGGCTGCAGCGAAAACTCCCTTGGAGATGAAGGAGTTGTTTCCATATCCAATTCGAGATTTAGATGCAATAAAAACATCCGCGCCCTTCGCTCTTGCAGCAATGGCAGCTCGTATTCCAGCTCCCCCTCCACCTATAATCAGCACATCGCATGATATTATGTTATTTGTTATCATCAATGAAAGCCATCCCTAAAAATTCAACAAACAAATCAGACTCACTACTCCATTATCCCATGTAAACCAATGTCTTACCGTACCTGTGCTGCTATCATGCCAGCCAGCATTAAAGCACATCCAACCAAATTACGGGGTGAAAGGATCTCACCCAGCATAATCCATCCTGCCAAGGCAGCAAACACCGTCTCAAGACTTAAGATAATAGCAACATGTGTTGGCGGGGCATATCTTTGCGCGACAACCTGCAACGTGTATGCAATGCCCACGGAAAAAATCCCTAAATAAAGGATAGGTATAAGTGCCCCGTAAAAGCAAGCAAGAGTAAAGCTCTCGGTAAAAAATCCAATAAAAAGGCTTAAAAAAGAAACCACAGTATACTGAATAGATGCCAGCACAATTGCATTGGCCTTAGGTGAAATGTAGTTAAGAATAATAATGTGGGTCGCCCAAAAAAATGCTCCAAACAATTCCCATAGGTCACCAGGTGCGAATGTGAAGGTCTCTGTTATGCTTAAAAGGTACAAGCCGATAGAAGCAAGAGATGCACCAATCCATCCCCCCCAGCTAGGGCGATGCCCCAAAAACAGCCCCATAATAGGAACGATGATGACATAAAGCCCTGTTATAAACCCTGCCTTTCCAGCTGTAGTATAAATGAGACCAATTTGCTGAAGTGTTGCACCGGAAAACAGTGCCAGTCCTGCCAATATTCCACCAGCAATTGCAGGGAGGCTTACCACCGAGGTGATTTTATCTCCCCGTTCCTTGGCCCTGGGTATCTTCTGCATTATCGCAAGGGGAAGTAAAACCAAAGCGCCCAAGGCAAACCTCAGGCCGTTAAAGGTGAGTGGCCCTATATAGCTCATTCCAACCCTCTGGGCAACAAAAGCAGTTCCCCAAATTACAGCCGTAATCATCAACAGGGCATTTGCTTTATAAACTTGTTTACCCACAATATATTCTCTTTAAAGATACTTTGCTTCTCATTATCTGTATTCCTCAAACCTTTACAAACCAAAGGTAAAACATGTTCTTAGAAATCGAATTACCTAACCATCACGCCTGTAATTATCGAACTAAACAGGCGTTTGCTTTATGTTTTGCCATAAAAAAAGAATTGCCATCCCAGCTTGTTCAATATTGACCT
>CAYMVB010000129.1:0-7335 GCA_964393665.1 uncultured Desulfobacteraceae bacterium
TATTTCTCCATGGGAAAGTTACCAATGGAATCTATGTGTTGAATCCCTGCAATGTTCGCGAGGTATTTAATGGCGCCGATCTTCGCAGCTTCCTTTACAGCATGTTCAACTTCCCCATCTTTGGTCAGATCAGTTTTTATAAAAATCATCTGCCCATCCATATCGCGGGCCATTTTTTGTGTCTTATGCCCCTCCTCTTCGTTTACATCTAATCCAACTGTCACGAGCTTATTTGCAGCGGCTGCAATGGCAGTCGCCCTTCCAATACCAGTGCCACAGCCAGTTACAATACAAACGTTATCGGCTATAAAATTTTTATCTTTTAATACAAGTATATCATCAAGCTTTATTTTCGGCTCTTCAATTTGCATTATACTTCCCCTTCCTGCGCAATTATACTATAAATTACTATTCCTGGTTTTTCCGAGATAAAAATAACGAGGATAATTTCAAATAAAGAAGTTTATAAAACTCTATCTTGTTTAGATTAAGCAAATTCTAGACCAAGAAATCGTATCTGTTTAAAAAATTGGATAAAATTTTACTATACTAAGAAACTTTTACTGCGCATAGTTTCTATAGACCAGTAACTATTTTTACTATTTTTTCTTGACATAAAGACAGCAATAAATATATGTGAAAATGTATCATAATTTCTTCATGTAGATATTTTGATACGAATTATTTTAAAAATATACCATTAGATACACAACCTAGAGTTAGCACATGTTAGAGAATTTAAAAAAATGAGCACACAAATAAACCTTGAGCAAGAATTAGCCATGTTCACATTTATATTCGATAGCATATATAGTGGAAGTATGGTTACTGATGCAGACGGATATATTACCCATTTTAACAAACTTTATGGAGAATTTTTAGGGCTAAAACCAGAAGAGCAGATAGGAAAACACTGTACAGAAGTAATCGAGAACACAAGAATGCATATTGTTGCTAAGACAGGAAAACCTGAAATTAATGTTAAGCAACGAATTAACGGGCGCGATATGGTAGTTCAGAGGATTCCTATTAGAAAAGATGGAAAGATAATCGGCGTCTTCGGGCAGGTTACCTTTGAAGATGTAAAGGATGTAAAAAGACTTGCCGAAAAGTTATCCTTGTTCGAAAACAAAGTTGAATTCTATGAGAAGCAACTTATGGCGCTACGGTCGACCAAGTTTACTATGAATAGCTTGATAGGTATTAGTAATGCCTTCACATCTCTTAAAAACGAAGCGCTAAAAGCATCGGCCACGAAGTATCCGGTGTTAATTACAGGTGAAACTGGCACCGGAAAGGAGCTTTTCGCGCATGCTATCCACGATTCAAGCAAGAGAAGACTGCAGCCTTTTATCAAAATAAATTGTGCTGCTATTCCCAAGGACCTCCTCGAATCGGAATTGTTCGGCTATGATAGAGGTGCATTCACAGGTGCTAATACTAGTGGAAAGCCAGGTAAGTTTGAGCTTGCTCATAAAGGAACTATATTCCTCGATGAAATAGGCGATCTGCCTATGGAAATACAACCAAAGCTCCTCCGTGTATTAGAGGAAAAGGAAATAGAAAGGATAGGAGGAACGTCTCGTATTAAGGTAGATTTTCGATTGATTACAGCTACAAATCAAAATATAGAGGATATGCTGCGGAATGGCCAGTTCCGCAAGGATTTATTTTATAGAATCAGTGTAATACCTATCAATATACCGCCATTAAGAGAACGAAAGGGGGACATAATTTACCTTACC
This sequence comes from uncultured Desulfobacteraceae bacterium, assembly GCA_964393665.1. Lineage (GTDB taxonomy): Bacteria > Desulfobacterota > DSM-4660 > Desulfatiglandales > B25-G16 > M55B121. Next base: position 1,746 of record CAYMVB010000129.1, read on the forward strand.
CACTCATTACTCCAGAACATAGCCCAAGATCTCGGTGTTTTAGGTATAAAAATAGATTTAAAAGCTGAAGAAGCCCTAAAAAATTATGACTGGCCAGGCAACGTACGTGAACTCTCTAATGTACTTGAACGAGTGTCTTCTTCTTTAACTGGTGATACTATTCATTTATGTGACCTGCCTTTCTATTTTTATAATAGTCATAAAACATTAAACAGTTCTGGACGTTCTTCTTTAAAGGCCGTTCAGAAAAAGGCTGAGAGAGAGGCTATCCTTTATGCCTTAGAATCAACTAATTACAACAAGGCTCGTGCTGCAAAACTACTAGAAATTCACCGCACGCTTCTTTACAAAAAGATGAAAAAATATGACATTCATGTTGCCACGAACACAAAGCCAAAACTGTAGACATTTTGATACATAATACGCACCTTTTTATTAATCTGCTTCTCGATTATGTAGCATGAAATAAGAATTATAATCTAAGGTAACTGCTGACTTATTGACATTTAGATTTACCTGGTAACGTAGCAATTTCACAAAAAATACCCTTGTGTCGGTTTTTTAAGCGATACGCTGTTTCTTTCAAATGCAAATGAAAAGTATGTTGGGCAATGACCTGATGTATATGCGTGCCAGTCATCTAAGAATAGAGGCTTCCGGTTTGCTACATTCAAACACAAAAGCTGGCAGCGTATCGATCCGGCGATCCATTACTCAAACACTGATAAAACAATAATTTTTTCAGTGTTTATCATATTCGCTTTACCGTTTTTGATTCATGGATCAAAAAGATTGTTATCAATTTTGGGGCTCTCTCTTTCAGGCAAGTAATAATTATTGCAGCAATGATTTAAGAGCAAATGCTATACAATTGTGTTATTCATTTTGGAAATAGCCTTTTCCAGCCTTTTTGCCTCTTCAAGAATTATGTTTGCGTACTGGCTCCCCTTTGCATCTAAATCCAGGGACTCTGCGAGCTTGCGGGCAAAGCCGCCAACTGCAAGAAGAGGGTTGCGAATTTCATGGGCCACTGCTTGAAGGGTATACCGGACTACTTCATTTTTTTCATTGATCAATTCAAACGAGGGTAGCTTCTCTTTATAATTCCGCCCATCAAAATTTGACATTCTTTCTGAAATATCGCTTAGTGTCTTGTTGGCCTTCTCCATAATCTCAAGAAGATCCCTCTCTTTATTTAATACTAAATTCAGGTTCTTTGCAATATACTCAACCTTATCAAAAGTCTCAATCAATATATCATTAATAGCCTCTCTTCTAAGACCAAAAATCTTTTCGGCTTCTATAAAAGGATCATGAAAACTAGTTGATTCGTTTGATATTAGTTGAGAAAATTTTCCTGCCAACGCATAAATCTTTGCCAGCAAAGGGGCATCTTCAGAAAGAGCAGCCTCACCATAAATCAACTGGTTCTGGGCAATTGATTGCGGGAATTGCCAGCATGTAAGGGCAGCCTCTCCCACTTGTCTGTGATCTATCCCATAGCGCCCTTTCTCCCATTTAAGCAAATCTTCCAATGGCTCTAATTTAATAAAGGAAATCTCACTATCTGGCTTAATCATTATGTCAAAAAGGATTAAAAATCCTATCTCCATAATCAATGCAGAGATAAATATCTCATCAGGAGAACCCTCTCCTATTTGCTCGCTTATGCATTTAGATATAAGCGCCTTATAGAGACTAATTTTCCAGAATTGTTCATAATCAAATGGCCCTATCTTTCCCATAGGAAATGTCTCCCGCAGAGAAAGAGAAAGCGCCATTATTCTAAGGCGCTGAAAACCCATCCTCACAATGGCCTGTCTCAGGGAAGTTGTAGGCTTTGAAGAGTGAAAAAAGGCACTGTTTGCTATCCTCAAAACCCTCACCGTGAGGGAGGGATCATTAGATATGGTAGAGGATAGCTTATCAGCGGTGCAAGAATCATCTAAGGCTATCTCGATTAATTTCATTGCAACTGGTGAAAGCGGCGGAAGAGAGTAACCTGCCTCAATTTTTTTAATTAGATCTTCTGGCCTCATTTTATGTATAAAATTATGTGCCTATAAAAATTTCTTAAAATTACCCATATAGTTATTTGAACACAAATGGAATTCTATGAAATTGCCACCTGTACGGGTATCGGCTTTAATATATCAGACAAATAATTCGGTTTCATCGCTACTAACAGACCTCTTTTGCCCGCATTAATATATATCGTCTCTAAATCCAAAATTGTTGACTCAATATAAACCCTCAGTTTTCTTTTCGTACCAAATGGCGATATGCCTCCAACAAAATACCCCGTTAGATTATATGCCTTATCAGGTTCACACGACGTAACGCTTTTTACCCCCAAAAATCTTGCAAGGCCTTTCGTGGAGACCTTTTTATCTCCATGCATGAGAACCAAAAAGGCCGCACCCTCTTCATCCTCCATAACAAGGGTCTTTATAACATTATATTCATTCACATTGAGCTCTTTTGAGGCTACTGATGTTCCTCCCTTATCCTCATACCTATAGGCATGTATAGAGAATTCAGCATTCTGTGCCCTTAACACTCTGATTGCTTGAGTCGCAGGTGACTTTTCCTTGGTCATCCCTTAAAAATCCTTATGTAATACCTGTATTGCTTATCCTTCATTGTCTCCTTCGGGGGATACGAGAAAAACCCTCGCCTTCTCCCGATGTATCGTCAGGAATCAAGAGGCTGATGTCTTAGCTGACTAATTTGTAACTATTCAGGTTTGAGGTTGAAGACTGAAGACTGTGAAGTATTTCAAACAACCCGTAATGATTTAATCAACCCATTCAAAGCCTTCTCTGTTTCGATTATTGCTGGTCCAATCAGAGATACATCATCATTGAGCACAAAGCCCAAACGTTGAGATAAACGTATGTGATAATGACGTTCTCTCAATGACCCCAGCGCTCTGTAAAGAAACTGTAGGTAATCGGCCTGACTATCCCGTGCACATCCTTCAACAATATGAGAAGGGACAGAAATTGCTGCCCGCCGCATGTGAGCAGTCAGACCATACAGCTCTTCCCTCGGAAACCTTGCGGTCACCCTGCAGGCCAGTAATGCCAACTCATCAGCCAGCTCACGTGCGCGGAGTTTTGTGTGATCACGCATATGTTATTCTTATCAGATTTCTACCTTCAGTCTATCTACCTCCTAAGAAACTTAAAGAAAGTTTCTTTTATATATAACCCTGGAGCGAAGCGCCGGGGTCATTTGCTGGGTACTAACATGAGGTTTTCATTAAGGAGCCGTCAGGTAAGCGTGAACTCAAAGGGTATGCACCAAAACTATCTTTTCAATTCTTCATGAACGGCCAGGCATAAGGTTTCTAAGGTAAAGGGTTTTTTTATGTATCTGCCTGCGCCTAAATTCTGCGTTTTTTTCACCTCATCTGTTTCGGAAAAGCCGCTCACGATGATTGCCTTTTGATACGGGTGAATTTCTATTATTTTCTGGTATGTCTCGCGGCCGTTAATTCCCGGGTCCATAATCATATCCAGCAGCAATAAATCTACGGTATTTTCCTTCAGGTTTTCTATAGCTTCTTCGCCGCTTGAAACAGCCTTGGCTTTATAACCCAAAATATTCAACATGTTGCATGATATTTCTCTTTGGCTTTCTACGTCATCAATGACCAGAATTGTCTCTCCATTCCCTTTGCAGTCTTCAATAGGCGTTGGCATATCTCTATCTGCTACCTCATCTCTTGTTATCGGAAAGTACAAATAAAATGTAGTTCCATTATTGCCGGTTACTACATCTATGTATCCATGATGATCTTGCATAACATTCCATACGACAGTCAAGCCCAGGCCTGTGCCACTTCTCCCCATTACCTTTCTCGTGTAAAATGGCTCGAATATTCTTTCAAGTTTATCAGAAGATATTCCCGGGCCATCGTCTGATACTGAGAGGACAGTGTATTCACCTGTTTTCACATCATCGTATCCCCTCAAAGGCCTGTCTATATAGCAGTTCATAGTTGATATGGTGACATTGCCTTTGTTATCAATTGCCTCTGCAGCGTTTAGCGCCAGGTTCATCAAGGCCTTTTTGATATGAATATTTGATCCTGTTGCATTAAACAGGTCTTTATCAAGGTTGGTTTTGATTGTAACCATTGGATGAAGCTGCTCCAGCGTCCTAAATTCCGGGGAGTTCAAATATTCAGTTACCAGGTTGTTTAAATTCACCGGTTCTTTTGCAGTAACCGCCCCTCTTGCAACAGTCAATAGATCCTGAACTATGGCTGTGGCCCTGTGCCCTGATTCCCGGATTGTTTCAATAGGCTTCCGAAGCTTGCTGTCTTCAGGCAGATCTAGCAAAAGCAACTCCGGGTAGCTTACAATTCCTGACAGTACATTGTTTAGGTCATGGGCAACGCCGCCTGCCAAAAACCCCAGGGACTCCATTTTTTTTGATCGAGCGAGTTTCTCTTCGCTTTCCCGTAATATCTTTTCCGTTTCCTTGCGCTCAGTGATATCGCGTAAGAAGTTAAGTGTTGCAATCTTGCCCTTCCATGTGATTACCGCAACGTTAATATCAACCCATTTTACCTCTCCAGATTTATGAATTATCCTGTAGGAATAGCTGGATGGAACATCTCTGCCCTGCTGACGATTCATGTATCTTTCCATTACAAGTGCACGATCCTCTTCGTGTATTATGTAATGAAAACCTTTTGATAAAAGCTCACTTCGAGAGTAACCGCTAATTTCCTCGGTCTTTTTGTTGACAAACGTAAGCATGCCATCCTGGGCAATGAAAATACCATCGCCTGCGTTTTCAACAAGCACGCGATATTGTTCTTCGCCTTCCCTCAGGGCCTTTTCAGCCTCTTCTCGCTTTTTTATGGTCTCTTTCAAGGAATCATTGGATTGTTCCAACCTTTCGGCGTGTTCCTCCAAAAGTACCAGAGATTCCTTCAGGCGTGTAAGAAACATTTGAGGAAGGATTACCAAGCCAAGGCCTGCCATGGCAAAGACCATGAGCGAAGTGCCCCATGCCAGAGGGGAAAGAGAGGTTAACATATGTTCCTCCCGGATAGGTATGTTGCCCGAAACCATTGCCCAGGCTATTATAACCATGGAAAAAGCGCCGATACCCACAAGAAAAAGACCAGCCTTCCTCCCTAATAAAGCAGATGAAACCGCGCATGCCAGAAGTAGAAGCTCCAGACCGACACCACTGAGACCGATTCTAAATAGTACGGCGACGGAGATAACAAAGAGGGCTAAAACCATAGAAATTGATCGTATAGGCAGAGGAATGTGCCTGCCGGAAAAGGCAGTTAAAGCAAAGATCAAGAAACAGCCGGAATAGATAAGAGAAAAAAACCATAATCCCTGCTGGTAGGCCTGAACACCTCCCATAATAGCCGCAAGAAGCCCAAATATCAGGGAAGGGTAAATAACCCAATTGAAAATCTTATGTCGGACCTCGATTACTTCGGACCTATCTTGATCATATAATCTAAAAAATGAACGGTATTTATTTTTCATAGTAAGCCCTCAGTTTCATTGTATAGGTAAATAACATTACTGGGCGCATGCATAGTTATTTTGTT
>CAYMVB010000130.1:0-11236 GCA_964393665.1 uncultured Desulfobacteraceae bacterium
TTTCAAGAATTGATTATGTCTCTAGAAAAATTTTGGGCCCGGCAAGGGTGTGTAATTCAACAGCCGTATGATATTGAAGTAGGGGCAGGCACGTTCCACGTTGCAACTCTTCTCAGGGTTATAGGCCCAGAACCATGGTCCGTTGCCTATGTCCAGCCTTCAAGAAGACCAACGGATGGCAGATATGGGGAAAATCCAAACCGGCTTGGTCACTACTATCAGTATCAAGTTATTTTGAAGCCGTCCCGCTTAGACATACAGGATTTATATTTAGAAAGCCTTAAGGAGCTTGGAATAAATCCCTTAGAGCATGACATAAGATTCGTGGAAGATGACTGGGAATCTCCCACTCTTGGCGCCTGGGGTGTTGGATGGGAGGTATGGCTTGATGGTATGGAAATTACACAGTTTACCTATTTTCAACAAGCTGGTGGTATCGATTTAGACCTAATCCCTATTGAAATAACATACGGGCTGGAAAGAATTGCCATGTATCTGCAGGACAAGGAGAATGTGTATGATATTATGTGGAATGATAAAATTACATATGGTCTTGTGCACAAGACTGGTGAAAAGGAGGAATCCGTCTATAATTTTGAGCTGGCAGATGTGGAAATGCTTTTTTCCCTATTTAACATGTATGAACGTGAATCAAAAAAAATCAGTGAGAAGGGTATTGTCTTACCAGCATATGACTATTGCCTAAAGTGTTCCCATATATTTAATATATTGGATGCAAGAGGTGCTATAAGCGTAACAGAGAGAACATCCTTCATTGGAAGAATAAGAGAACTGGCAAATTTATCAGCCAAGAATTACCTTAAACAGAGGGAAGAGCTTAGTTTTCCCCTCCTAAAAAAACTATAATTTTAACGTTTATTTGAGATGGTTTACAGAAAATGAGTGACTTGATTTTGGAGATTGGAACAGAGGAAATACCATCAGATTATCTTGATAATGGGCTGAAAGAACTGGAAAGAATTTCTAAGAAATACCTCGAAGATAATAGGATTAATTTTTCCGGAAGCATAATAACATACGGGACCCCAAGACGCCTAATTCTATCGATCACGGGTCTTTCACCAAGGCAAGGCAATCTGGAGCGTGAAGTAATAGGCCCCCCTAAAAACATAGCTTACGATGAAAGCGGAAATCCAACTAAGGTGGCAATAGGATTTGCCAAGAAAAATAACGTATCGGTGGGTCAACTGGTCTCAGTGAAAACCAAAAAAGGAGAATATGTTGCTATCAATAGCGTTATAGAAGGAAAAGCTGTGGCTGAAGTACTTTCTGCTATCCTACCTGAAATAATAAGATCTATTCCATGGCCGAAATCCATGAGATGGGGTGACGTTGGATTTTTATTTGTAAGGCCAATTCACTGGATAATGGCAATGCTTGACGAGGAAGTCATTCCATTTGAGCTTGCCGGCATTATGAGCGGAAATATCACCTATGGCCATAGGTTTATGTCATCAGGGTCCTTAAAGGTCAAAAATGCAAATGATTATTTTACATTGATAAGGAAGGCCAATGTAATAATAAAATTTGAGGAAAGAAAGACAATGATTGCTAAGAGTGTTGAAAGCTCCTGTTCCTCTGTAGGCGGTTTTCTGCTAAACGATGTAGAGCTTCTTTCAACGGTAACAAATATGGTGGAGTATCCTTATACATCCTTAGGCAGCTATGATCGCCGTTACCTTGAACTCCCTGAAGATGTTCTTATTACTGCTATGCGGAAGCATCAAAAATATTTTTCTGTTGTGGACGAAAAAAGAAATCTCATGCCTTACTTTGTCGCAGTTAATAACACAAAACCAAAGAATGACTCTTTAGTTAGTCATGGCCATGAAAGGGTATTAAATGCACGCCTTTCAGACGCAAAATTCTTTTTTCAGGAAGATAGGAAAAGACCCCTTTCTGATAGATTTCAAGAGCTCAAGAGCGTGGTATTCCATCAAAAATTAGGGACATTGTACGATAAAGTCGAAAGGTTTACAAGGATTGCTGAATATTTAACAGAAACAATTTCATCAGAAAATATTGAAGATGTAAAGCAGGCCTGCAAACTATGTAAATGCGACCTTGTTACTTTGATGGTATCAGAATTTCCTTCTCTTCAGGGCACCATGGGAGAAATATACGCAAAACTTGATGGAAATCCAAAAGAGGTCTGTCTTGCCATATCTGACCATTACCTGCCTGTGCAGGCTGAGTCTAATCTTCCTGAATCGCTAATGGGTTTACTTGTAGGTCTTGCAGATAGAATGGATACAATAATAGCGTGTTTTGCCGTAGGCCTTGAACCAACTGGAACCGCCGATCCCTATGCCCTGAGACGAAAGGCCTTAGCTATCATTAGACTGATAAGGGTAAAAAACATTAAAATATCAATACGGCATTTTATTGAAATTTCATCGGGCATCTTAAACGAAACTATACATTTTGATGCAAAAGAGATTAATGAAAAGGTTTTCAATTTTATTAGAGACCGTTTCAAATATATGCTCTCAAATGAGGGAATCCCTTTAGACTATATTGATGCGGTGATTTCCGAAGACTTTAATTTTTTACATCAGGCAGATAAAAAAATTGATGCACTCAGGCAATTCCACAATTCTTCAAAATATTTTGAACCCTTAGTTCTATCCTTCAAAAGAATTATGAATATTTTAAAGGGTTTTAGCAATGCCTCTGTTGTTAATCCTGCCCTATTTGAAAACAATGGCGAAAAAGACTTATGGGATGCTTTTATCTCATCGAAAGGTAATGCTGATCAAGAAATAGCAATGGAAAATTATTTTGAGGCCCTGAATACAATAGCAAGCCTAGCTGAACCAATCGACAATTTTTTTAATGAGGTAATGGTTATGGCAGAAGATGAAAATGTAAAGATAAACAGGCTTTCAATGTTGAGAGAAATAAGCTATCTTTTCATCAAGTTAGCTGACTTTTCAAAATTTACGGTATAACCCGGATTATGCAGTAGGTGGCTGCTGCATAATCTGGGTTTAAGAATCTGGCTTCATAACCAAAAAATACATTTCACCAAAATGTTTCATGTGGCTTGCTGTTATCTCAGCTTCAAAGCCGTTGCCCCAAAAAATGTCAGCTCTCCCCGGCCCTTTAATAGCACCACCAGTATCCTGGTTAAACAAAAATCGGGAAAATTGGACCCAGTCTTTTATATGTCCGTCATTTCCAATGACAGGTCTTTGGCATTTGATATAAACAAGTGCCCCTTTTGGAAACAGCTTGCTGTCAACTGCAAGAGATCTTCCGGCGGTTAAGGGTACATTAATGCTTCCTATAGGTCCGCCATCATTTATTTCAAAAAACACATAAGAAGGGTTATGATTCAGTATATCTCTTTTCATATCAGGGTGATCAGTTAAAAAAGAACTTATTGCCTGAAGAGTGAGATCTTCTCTTTTTATGTATCCCCTTTCTATCATATATTTCCCTATACTTTTATACGTATGTCCATTTGAGGCGCTATAACCGACATGTAACCATTCTCCGTTAGTAAGTTTTATAATGCCTGAACCCTGTGTTTGTAATATGGCTATATCAAATGGGTCCTTTAGCCAGGCTATTTCCAGGTTTTTATCTTTGAAGGCGTCCCCTTCAGCTATATCCTTTCTTTCATAATACGGAACAACCTTCTCGCCTTTTATCCGACCCATAAGTCTCTGCCCAGCCCAGTTAGACCGGAAAAGCCCTAATTCAATACTTAATAAATCATCCGGCCTTCCATAAATCGGATATTTATAAACGGAATCACATTCAGTGCTTCCATCAAAGATTGGTTCATAATATCCTGTAAATAAAATTTTACCGTCACTATTTATTCCGGTAGCCTTATAAAGAAGAAACTTTTTTCTTAATTCTTTATTAAGAAAATCATTGTTAGGATTTTGTTGAATAATCCGCAAAAAGGTCTTATGGGACTCCCTAATATGCTCTATAGAAAAGGTATCCGGCCCAAAGTAAAGGACATTTTTATCACCAAGTCGATCAAAATACGTCATGCTTCTTTCGGCTGCCAAAACCAGGGAATCTTTATCGAGATCATCCTGAAATTTTGGCCATAGGTACCGTACCTGTTTTAAAGGGCTTTTGCTCTCCCTTACCGTAATTGGATAACAGGAAGCTATAATAAAGACTAACGCCACGACTGCGAATATATTTGTATATCTCTTAGCCATAAAAAAAGGTTACAGTAATTATTTTAAAAAAACAAGGCCGGTTTTCTTTATTTAAATAAAACCATTTTACCATGAAACAAATTTATACCTTGCTTTATAACATTGTAACTCATAATGAAGCAAAATATTTACCACCTCTTTTATCCCAACATAAACGAGCAGCTAAAAATTTATATAAAAAGGTTGACAATATTTAAAATATGAAAATCAATAGTACAGGTATTCTTTTACTTAGAATTTTGATATCAGGAAATTTTTGTTTTATCATTATAAAGAGCTAAAACTTAAGTAAAATAGAAACTTATGTATTTTCTTTAATCTAGTTCATAACACATATCAAGCACCTATTTATATTACATGTAAAAGAAAATTCATTTATAATCAGCAAGTAATTAGATATAAAACAAAGATTTATAAATCCATAGGGCTAATTTAGTGGCTTTATTTAATAATGTGTTAACATATCAGGAGTATGAGAAAAATGTGGACTAAAGAGTTAGAGGAATTAGATAAAAGAAAAAAACGTGCGTATGAATTAGGCGGTGGAAAAAATATAACTAGACAGCACGAACAGGGAAAAATGACTGTTCGGGAGCGCATTGACTTTTTAGTTGATAGAGGCTCCTTCGAGGAACGTGGTATTTTGAGCGGTCTCCCCGCATACGATGAGAAAGACAAAGATAAACGTATCGATATAATTCCATGCCCTTTTATTATGGGTATTGCCAAACTTGACAATAGAAAAATAGCAGTTCATGGAGATGATTTTACTATAAAGGGTGCATCTGTTGGCAGGATGTATAAGGCTAAGAGAGGCTATTTTATCAAAATGGCACGCTCGTTAAGATTTCCTATAATTAGGCTTATTGAGGGTGCAGGAGGGTCAATAAAAGAGATAATCCACATAGGATTTACTGAGCTGCCATCTGGAAACCTTGAGGGAACACAACACGAAGCAGAGGCCATGTCTGAGATCCCTATAGTCTCGTTGGGGTTTGGGGCTATAGCCGGTCTGGGCGCATTGTTTATGGTAAAAAGTCATTTTTCCGTTATGGTAAAAGAAAAATCACAGGTTTTTGTTGGTGGGCCTCCACTCGTTAAATCTGCAACTGGCGAGAACACAACCAAAGAGGAGCTTGGCGGATACAAAATCCATACCCGCATATCCGGTGTAGTGGACAACACGGCGGAGGATGAAGAAGACGCCCTGACCCAGGCAAAGAGATTTCTCTCCTATCTTCCCTCAAATGTATGGGAAATGCCTCCAACAAATTATGAAAAAAACGACGATCCACGGAGAAGGGAAGAAGAGTTGATCAATATTATCCCTAGAGATAATAAAAAGCCCTATGATATGAGGAAAATTTTAAGGCTAGTCCTCGACAGAGACTCTATTTTTGAGATGGGAAAATATCAAGGCAGATCCCAGATAACGGCATTGGCACGAGTGAACGGCTATCCTGTAGGAGTGCTTGCTAATGATCCAACGTTTATAGCCGGCTCATTTAACTATGATGTTGCAGAAAAATTCCAGAGGTTTATTGATATGTGCGATACATTCCATGTACCGATCATTAATTTCTCAGATCAGCCCGGATTTACCATAGGTAAAAAAAGCGAAGAACATGGCACGATTCGTAAAGGTGTTAGGGCAAGCTTTGCGATAGTTCAAGCCACTGTACCTGTAGCTGTAATATATCTGCGCAAATGTTTCGGTGTTGCTGGGGCAGCCCAAAGGACAGCAATGCAATTTAGCTGGCAATATGCATGGCCTTCCGCTGTATGGGGTAATATACCTGTTGAGGGTGGCGTCTACGCAGCGCACCGCACTGAAATAGAATCATCACAAGACCCAAAAAAGCATCTCAGAGAGCTAGAGAAAATGTATAAGGCAATTGCATCACCCTTTCGCACGGCCGAGGCATTTGGAATAGAAGATATAATTGATCCAAGGGATACAAGAAGCCTCTTATGTAATTGGGTAGAGTCGGCGTATAATATTGAAAAAACGAACCTGGGACCGAAAAAAAGAGGCATGAGGTGCTAGTTGATCGATTGCCCTGAAAACAATCATTATAGCCGGCAGGATATATTGGTTTGATGAGTTTTTTCAGGGGTAGTTCTAATAAGGAATAATGGTAGTAAAAAATCCTGTTCCAGAAGGCTCGAGTTTGATTGTTCCAACATAGCCCGAAGTAACTATTTTGTCCTTAAAAATTTGGAGATAGAATAATGCACAGCGGTAGCAGTTAACAGGTTGTGCTGAATTTATAGAAGAGATTGTCAAAAAAGGTGGGTGTCGGATTGAATTTCGTGGGCCCGGAAGACCAAAGGACAAGCTTAGTAAAAAAAACAAAAAATATAGATCTGTCCCCCCTTTTTTATCTATCAACTCTTTATTTACCCTACTAAAGTATTTTATCTATACTGCCGAATAATATAATAAGAATACGAGTATAAGAGTAGATATATGGAGGGTTTTTGATGGATATAATAGTTGGAGGCCCAATCTCCGTCAACATGGATTCTTCGGAGGGAAATCATTTCAGCCCTTTGAAAAGGAAGCCAAAAAAAGAAAGACGAAAAAATAAGCACGACCGACGGGAAAGTGTACGTGAAGGCATATTTGTTTCTCTTTCTGTTAAAAACGATAGGCGTACCGTAAGGGATAGGAGAAAGGCAGGCTCTTTAGATAAAAGTATTTAAAACTGCTTGTTCACCCACTAAAATCAAAATAAACCATTGAAAGTCTTCCCCCCTAACTAGTCCCTGCCCATAGGCAATTTATTTAATTCTTTTTTAGACATACAAGTGCAAACATCTGCAATTTCTTAAATCTTTTATCCAAAATCACACAAAATATTTCTATATGTGTAAACATTTTTCTATATAATTCGTCTAACATCATAAAAGGCACCGAAAAGGGATACATATGAATGGGGATAAAGCTGATTTCGGTAAACTCATAAGCAATCATCAAGCCAGAATTTTCCATGTTGCCATGGGTATGCTCGGCAACAAAGAAGAGGCCCTTGATATTACCCAGGAGGTTTTTTTGAAGGCATTCAAATCTTACCATGATTTTCGATTTAATTCATCATTAGAAACATGGCTAATCAGAATAACTATTAATAAGGTGAAAGATCATATTCGGAAAGAAAAACTCAGGAGGTTATTTTTTTTACGGCCGGAGAACATGAATGATGGTGCTATTTTCACGGTTAAAGATAAAAGTCCTTCACCACATGAGAATATGGAAAATCAACAGCTAAGGGAAAAAATAAGGTCGTTTCAAAAAAGCTTAAAAGGAAGAGAACGGGAGGTTTTTGCCCTAAAATTCGGTTGTGAATATACCATCAAGCAAATATCTTCCCTAACTGGCATAGGCCAAAGCTCTGTAAAAACATATCTCTATAGAGCCTTAAACAAGGCCAGAAAACATTTTATATATATGGAAGAGCTATGAATAACCATCTTACAGAGAAAGAAATTTTCTCTTTAATACTAAATCCAGAAGATGTCGGGGGGGGAGTTTATGCTCACCTTGAAAAATGCAATCTCTGTCAAGGGCGCGTTAAAAAATTGAGTGATTTTACAGAGGCGTTCCAAAAGCATGTTAAACAAGATGATATAGATTGGGTATTAGAAAAGCAAAAAATTCTCGCATCTTCGTCTCGGCAAGATAAGCCTTCGTTTATAAAATGGAAATGGGCAGCAGCCTCTGTATTTTCAATTTTAATCTTGGTCTCCCTTCTTTTTTTCAACCACCCTAAACACGATAATGACCTTCTGGTTTCAGAAACAGATTTATTAACTGAAATTCAGGTGATTACAGATTTTAAGGGCAATAATAAGCTTCCAGAAAGCGTCCTTTATTTAAGTGGCAATGAGCCCGAAGAATCCAGCGGCTTTTTAAACCTATTCTTAATAATCGAGGAGGAATACAATGAAAAAGAAAACATTACTGACGATATTTTTGGGGCTATTTCTTATAAGTTCCTTCGGTGCGTCTGAAGTCTTTGCCTTTAAGGACCCACTAGGGCCTGGTAGGTGGTGGCAAAAAACCTTTGTTAAAGAGAGGCTACAATTAAATTCCGATCAGATAGAAAAAATCAATACTATATGGACTAATTACAAAAAAAATATCATTGATATAGATGGCCGTATAAAAAAAGAAGTCTTGGATCTGGAAAACCTATTAACACAAAGTGAAATTGATAGACAAGAGGCCTATAAAATAGCAGATAACATAGGTCAGCTACATGCAACCCATAGAACAGAGCAAATAAAGATGGCTATTGACATTCGGCAAGAGCTTTCACAAGAACAATTCCAAAGGCTTGAAGAAATTAAAATGGAACTCATACGAAAAATGAGAAAGAGGGATCTTTTAGAACAGAAACGCAAGGACTGATTGCAAGATTAGGAAAGATTATCTATCTAAAATTTAGAGTTCCTTAGCTCATGGTATTATATAAATATTGTAAAATGGAATTTTTATTTTTTGCTGATTAAAGGCAGAGATGGAGTGTTTTTAATTCTTAATCTTATCTCCGCCATTTTTTTCTTATATTTTTTTTGTAGACGAACAAGAAAAAGTAATATAAAAGACGAATAAAACAATTGAAAAGCAATCTATAGATTACATATCTCATAAAAGGGCAGCTTAGTAAAATACAAGTTATGGAAACTAAAAAAACAACGTCTAAACTTCTCCCTGGCACGTATTATTTTTCTGGAAATGAGGCAGTAGCAGAAGGTGCTATTGCTGGTGGATGCCTCTACTATGGAGGATATCCCATTACTCCCTCCAGTGAAATAATGGAACGCATAAGTGTTAGATTTAAAGAAATTGGGGGCACCTTCATGCAAATGGAGGATGAAATAGCATCAATATGTTCAGTAATAGGCGCTGTTTGGGCAGGCGCAAAGGCTATGACTGCAACATCCGGCCCTGGTTTTAGCCTTATGCAAGAAGGAATTGGCTATGCCGCGTTAACTGAGACTCCCCTGGTTATTGTTGACATCCAGAGGGCAGGCCCGGGCACCGGCCAGGCCACAAAGGTAGCAAGCGGTGATTTGATGCAGGCCGAGTGGGGTTCGCACGGAGACTACCAGATTATCGCCATTTCACCCTGGTCTGTCCAGGAAATGTATGATCAAACAATAAACGCCTTTAATCTCGCGGAAAGATACAGAGTGCCTGTTTTTCTAATGGGAGATGAGGCCATAGGACATTTGAGAGAACGGGTAGATATTAGTGAAAAAATAGAAGTTTTTGATAGGGTAAAAAAGCCTGGCAAGGCCCCCTTTGGCACTCAAGACAAAGATGGCATTCCCCCGATGCCTGCCTTCGGTGAAGGAGAAAAACTGCTTGTAACTGGTTCAACCCATGATGACTTCGGCTTCAGGAAGACTGATAGCCCGGCAGTACATTCAACACTCATCAACCGTATCAATGATAAAATAGTAAACAATAGAGAAAACATCATTGAGACCGAATCATATTACCTCGATGATGCCAAAATAATCGTTGTCTCTTATGGCTTCACCGCAAGGAGCTCACTTTTTGCAGTTGATGCCCTGAGGGCTGAGGGCAAAAAGGTAGGGCTTTTTAGGCTTAAGACAATATGGCCATTCCCTGATAATGAAATACAAGAAATTGATGGAAACACAATAAAATTCTTTATCCCAGAAATGAACAGAGGCCAGGTTGCTGGGGAACTAAAGAAATACATGAAAGGGGATGTGATTACATACAATCAAACCAATGGTGAAATTATCCACCCCAATAACATCATATATGAGCTAAGGAAATTCTTTTAATGGCAAGGGATTTAGAAAAATATTTTCGCCCTGGCGTTAAATCAACGCCCTTTTGCCCAGGATGTGGTCATGGTATTTTAATGAACCTTATTCTCAGGGCAATTGATGAGCTAAACCTCGATATGGATGAAATGCTATTTGTATCAGGCATAGGATGCGCAGCGTGGATACCAAGCCCCAATTTCAACGCTGATACCCTTCATACTCTCCATGGAAGGGCAATTGCCTTTGCAACAGGCGCAAAGATGTTTAACCCTGAACTCAAAACCATGGTTATAAGTGGAGATGGGGATCTCACTTCAATTGGCGGAAACCACCTCATTCATGCAGCACGGCGGAATATCGATTTAAAGGTCATATGCGCAAACAATATGATATACGGAATGACCGGAGGGCAAATGGCCTCAACTACACCTGAAGGAGCATACACTTCTACCAGTATGGATGGGAATGTTTACAGGCCTTTTGATCTTTGCAAACTGGTCCTCGGTGCAGGAGGTTCATATGTAGCCAGATACTCGGTCACACAACCATTATCACTCATGAACGCTATAAAAAAGTCTTTATCTATAAACGGGTTTACCTTTATTGAGGTACTTTCACCCTGCCCTACTCAGTTTGGAAGAAGAAATAGATTTGACTCTCCGGCAGATATGTTGAAACTATTAATGGAAAGGTGCATTACCAAGGAAGAGGCAGCCAGCCTATCTGAAAATGAATTAAGGGATAAGATAATTACCGGGGAGTTCAGCAATGGGTGATCTCAAACAGATCCGTATCTGCGGCTTTGGGGGGCAAGGTGTTGTTTTAGCAGGTACTATTCTTGGACACGCTGCAATCAATGATGGAAAATGGGTTTCTGGTTCTAATCACTATGGAGCCCAGGCTAGAGGAGGCTCTGCTAGATCTGAGGTGGTAATTTCAAAAGACCCCATTACATACCCACATGTAATAAAGGCGGATATCCTGATTCCCATGTCCCAAACGGCATATGACGATTTTATCAAAGATATAGCTGAACATGAAAGCATCGTTATATATGACGACATGTTAGTGACCCCTATAAACATCGAGGAGGTTACCCAGATAGGCATCTCCGCCACAAACAGTGCGATCACCGATCTGAACAATAAGCAGGTAGCAAATATTGTAATGTTATGTGCATCAATGGCAATAACCAAAATCGTAAGCAAGCAGGCTAT
>CAYMVB010000131.1:0-6084 GCA_964393665.1 uncultured Desulfobacteraceae bacterium
AAACAGCCGCTCTTGAACCATCTCAATTAATTATTTGCATTACAGGAGCTGCCCTGATTATATGTTACACTGAGATAGAAAAGCTGATAATTTATCTTTCCTCTCGAAGTCACACAACCATCCAGAGTACGCGCTGAAGCTTGAATAGATTTCGAAACAAAAAAACGTCTCTGAAAAAAGGCCGCCCATTAAAGGGGAAAAGTAAAAGGTGGCGTAGTCAAGGGGGTCTTAACTTTTGTCTGTAGAAGTCTAGAAGGCCTCAGCCCTTGAAAATAAACAATCAAGATACGACCTCCAGTCGCATCTCGCGTTTTAAAATACTAAACCGTGGTACTTATGGTGGCCGTTTAACCACCGGATTAAGTAAGGGGAAAGAAAAAAAGCTGCCGGATTTTATCTTTTGCAAGATTCATTTTTTATACGTGCCTTTTACAGGCTTCTGATTCGCTTTTTCTTCGACTTATCCGGATTGGTCAGGTCGCAAAGCGTGGAGATATTCTCATAGTGTCTGGAGTAACGAAACTTATTTTATTGTTTGCAATTTTTTTGCTGCCATTCCAACTACTAGGCGTGGCGGTTTACTTCATGCTCGTGAAATCAGACCAAGGGAGCGCGCAGATACTTGGCGCCCTTCTCGTGAAATCAGGCAAACGAAATGCGCAGATAGCCTTCCTGCTTGTTCCGGCTGCCTCCTTTTTTCTCACCTTTTTAGGGTTGTTCCTGTGGCGTTATTTTCACCCGGGCATGCTGATGCTGGGAGAGGGCGCAATTAACCTGTTTATTTTAGTTGTTATGGCAGCGGGAGCTGCCCTGCATTTGATCTGCGGATCCATCGTGTATTTCATCGTATCTCATTTCAAAGGCACTGGTGTCGAGTAACCGGCAGGAAGAGGATGGGAAATTTCTGTTACCGCTGCCTAGCCCTCGCCGGGACACAGGCGGGCTGAAAAAACGCCCGCTAGCCACGGGAGGGGTTATACCCCTTTAAAATATCCGCTTGACATATTACGCAATGCATAATACCAATAGCATATAATTTCCCCCTCTCGGCAAAAGGAACGTAGGTAAAATTAGAAGTTTCACTCTCATCAGCATAGCATTTAAAAAAATTAGGCCAGGTAAAAGTACAATTAGAGGTGCTTTTCATAAATTAATTTTATAATTTTATGTACGTCCCTACTATATGGACATTGGTTTCTTCTTCAGAGGTCTTATCATTGGCTTCTCGATTGCCGCACCTGTCGGGCCAATTGGTGTATTGTGCATACGCCGCACCTTAGCCCAAGGGCGCGCTTCCGGTCTCTTTTCCGGCCTGGGCGCTGCCACGGCCGACGCAATTTATGGCTGTATTGCTGGATTCGGCCTGACTTTCATCTCACACTTCTTGCTTAGTCAGCAGATATGGCTGCGGCTTATCGGAGGTATATTTCTTTGCTTTCTGGGTCTTAAAACCTTTTTGTCACAACCAGCTCAACAGGCAGCCTTAGCCAAAAAAAATGGCCGCCTCGGTGCTTATGCTTCAACGTTTTTTCTGACGCTCTCAAACCCGATGACAATTATTTCCTTTGCGGCCATATTTGCTGGCTTGGGGTTGGCAAGCACAGATGGGGACTACGTGCTAGCAGGCGTTTTGGTTCTGGGCGTTTTCATCGGCTCAGCCCTGTGGTGGCTCATGCTGAGCGGTGGGATTAGCGTATTTAGAGAAAAGTTCAACCCTCACGGATTGCAATGGGTTAATAAAATTTCAGGTGCAATCATTGCAGGCTTTGGTTTACTTGCTCTTCTGAGTGTACTACGATGAAACCGCGATGCTCATGGCAAAGGCCGCGTCCTAAAAACGACTTCTATTCAACCTTAGTGAACACCGTACCTTATTCTTGTAAGGTAAAAGGGACAGGAGGATGTCCCCCTCATTTTTCATAGCCTCGATATTCTTAAAAAACGAAGGAAATGCCCTTTCCACGGCCTTTATCTTTACCAGATTTTTCGAACCAATCAGGGTGTTTCATTACGCACTTCTATGGTATCAATAAATAGTCCCCTTCCTTGCTGATGATGCCTTCGCTTTCCAGTTTTTGGATGTTCTGTAGTACCATTTTCGAGCTAAACTGAACATCGGTGAGTAATTCACGCTCAGATACGCGCTCCCTTTTCACCAGGGCCTTAAGAATGGCACCTCTGATCTGCCGATTAGACCCCTTGAACTGCCCCTGCCTTTGGTGATGGGCGCTCTTGGCATTAAGGTTTCCGTGCATCTTCTTTATTGCGACCCCATAATCCATAAGACCATAATACCATACCCTGGGATTATGGTAATCGAGGGTTTGGGCGACGAGTGGGAAAATATGTGTATCCCGTACTTTATTTATATGGTTGAAGAAGTGATAAATAAACGCCGTGCGAATGTTGGTTTCTATAAATACCGTTGGCTGGTTAAAAGCAAATGTGCAGATCGCGCATGCAGTAGCCTTCCCAATTCCCGGAAGAGAGACGAGGGAATCTACATTTGAGGGAATTTTTTGCTCAAAGTGCTCCACCACCTTTTGAGCTGCTTGCTTCAGTGCCATGGCACGTCGGTTGTAGCCTAGACCTTGCCATACATTGAGTACTGCACGCAACGGTGCTCCCGCAAGAGCATAAATATCGGGAAAGGCCCGCAAAAAGTAGCCATATTTTTCGATCACCCTTGCCACCTGAGTTTGTTGAAGCATAATCTCAGATACCAGGATTTTATAAGGGTCTTCCGTATTCCTCCACGGGAGCTCACGGCCATATAAGCGGTAATG
This sequence comes from uncultured Desulfobacteraceae bacterium, assembly GCA_964393665.1. Taxonomy (GTDB): domain Bacteria; phylum Desulfobacterota; class DSM-4660; order Desulfatiglandales; family B25-G16; genus M55B121. The sequence continues at coordinate 2,787 of CAYMVB010000131.1, forward strand.
GTTTTTTACCGTTTTTTGAAATGCGAGTATCTGGCCAGCCTTAAGCACGATATTCGTTTTGCTAGCGAGAGTTTTAGCCGAATGCACGGGGTTCTACCGATCTTTTGAGATCTTCCCAAAACCTAGCCCTTTTTTCAGATCCCGGTGGCTCCTGGGTGGGGAACTCAAAAAAAGGGACATGGAGGTTCTCTTTTGCCAATTCCTCAGAGAGTATCTCCGCCATGATTCCCATAAGCACCGGATCATCGGGATCTGGGTCTTCCGCGGGAATCGGGGATTCCATTTGGTAGCGGTTTACCTTATGCCGACCCCAATGGATTCCGCAGGTGGGGCTATTCTCCAGGCCTATGAAACCCACCAGGCGGTACCTATTCTTGATGAACTCCCGCACCATAAGCATGGTAACCTTTAAAAGTTCTTTGCAATGTTGCCTGAAGAATATGTTATCATACTGCTAGCGGCCTTGCGGGTTCCGTTGGAGCCCCATAGCCGTTGTCTCAGGGCAGGGATACTGGATAATTCCTACTCTCTTTGACATGAGGTAATCCATCAGTTCGTGAGAGAGGGAAAAATTTTGCCCGAGGAGATGGACCCTGCAGTAAGGATTCACCAGGCATTGGGCTATCACTATTATTTTTCTATCCTTTTTGCTCATCTGTTTTGCCCCCCTTATTGATGGTGCACCTTTTCTATATAAGATTCAACATCAAATTTCGACTTACAGCCCTGATAACTCATGGAGCGAATCTTTCCGAACACAGCTCTGGATGGCCACGCCCTATCATGGACGCCACCAATTGACCATGCACAACCAACATAACCATTGGGATCCCTACCATCAAGCTCATACCTGTCATTAAGGTACATAGCAATCTGGAGAGCATCTGCCGGAGATTCTGTCCATTCCAGGATTTTCTTAGCCCAGTACATCCTCATATAACCATGCATCTTTCCTGTCTTCACCATCTCTATCTGGGCTGCGTTCCACAGATCATCATGGGTTTCAGCATCTTCGAACTGTTTTAAGGAATACGTATACTGCCTCTCATCTTGGGCGTGCTCATCAATGGTTTTTCGTGCCCAGGCAGGAAACCCTTCCACGGTATCGTAATTATTGTTGTAAAAGCAAAAGTTATCCGAAAGCTCACGTCGCACTATAAGCTCCTCCAGGAATGCCTCCTTTGATGCAGGGTCTATTGTCAACTTTTGTATCTCGAGTGCCACACGCTGGGCCGAAATCTGGCCAAAATGAAGATAAGGGGAGAGGTTTGACTGCCCATCCAGATTGGGATCATTCCTGCTTTCATTGTATTGTTCTATCTTGCGATCCAAGAACTGCTTCAGCATCTTATGTGCAGCCCTATTGCCAGCCTTTATCCAGTGCACCTCATATACCGATGCATTTACTGCCAGGCATTGGCTGATACGCTGCCAATCGACTTTACCGTTGCCACTACTCCCCTGGAAAGGATGCCGTCTCACCTTAGGGAATTCCTCAAGAAATTCGGGCAATGCTCGCCATACCTTGGGTCTGATGGTACGAGCCGCAAATTCCTGTTTCGGTGATAATACCCAGCACGGAATGATATTATGGGTATCCACCTCATGAAACGGAACATAAATTTTTCCTTGGATCGCCTCTTTCCATCTTTGTTTTATTCGTAATGGATCGAAATCAGTGACAACAACTCCGATTTTATGTTCACGTACAAACCGCGGTATCACCTCCTCAGGCTTACCGCACACTACATAGAGAGGGATATTTTTTCTGCGTAAGGTACTCTCAACTTCCTGTAAGCCGGTTACCATAAATGCATACTGTCTCATGGTGGCATTAAGAAAGGTAGGAACTATGCAGAAGACTACGAAAAGCGGCTCTTTGCGAGTGAGAGCAAGCTCCTGCGCATAGAGGAGCGCCCAGTTGTCCTCCACACGTTGATCCCGGCTCATCCAATAGACGATCGGCCCTTTCTTAGTTTCCCCATCCCTGAGCACCCGTACTCGTTTTTTATTTACCTCAGTCATAGGCTTGTTATCTCAACCCTGTTGTGGGCCTTGAATTTTTAGAGACTTGAAAACCCGTTTTTCTAAAGACAACAGGCATTTTTCAATTCCCTTAAAACACGATGCCCGTAATCCTTTCGAAAAAATCCTTCGTCTTTTCAAGCATGATAGGTACTGACTATTTTTCAAAGGGCTCTATATGCTTACCATACCTCGCCCTCAATCATTTTTTTAACATAAGCTATGATAAAAAAAAGGGCAAGGAGAAATAACGAGCGTATTATGGTAATCATGATGAGGAGGAATTTTAAACAAATCAATTCAATTTGCATGTGCACCATTAGAGGTATTCCAAAAAACTTCGTAGATAAATTGAGCCAGTAACTAGATGGCCCAGGCATAACTAATTAAGTATTGACATATACTTTTGCTTTTTGGCAGCTTCAGCATATGTCCAGAAAGCCACGCATATAGTTTCCCAGAGCCCTCTACCATGTCATTGCCCATGGAAATAGGGGTGAGAAACTATCCCGCAGTAATAAGGAATATCAAGCCTGCCTGAATTTTTTAAACGAATGCAAAGACCAGTATCGCTTTTCTCTTTATGCTTACGCATTGATGCCCGACTATATACCCTTTTAATAGAGGTTAATGAAGTTCCTCTTTCAAGGATTATGCAAAACCTCCAATTTCGTTACACGCGTAATTTCAATATCAAATACAACAACTATGGCCACCTCTTCCAGGAACGCTGCAAGGCTATTTGTGTGAAAAAAACTCATATTTCTTAGAGCTTTCCGCATACATCCATGTAAATCCCTCTCAGGCAAGGTTAGTGAAAGATCCCATCAGTTATCGATGGTCTAGCTATAGATCATACGTAAGAGAAGAGAAAGACAATTTGGTGGAAAGGGATTTGCTTTTGACCCAATTTTCAGCTAAAAAGAAAGCAGCTGCGAAACAATATGAGTATTTTGTCAAAGCTCGTATCTATACTGCAGTCTCACTGGGAGAAATCGGGAGGCTGGATGCCTTTAGCGCAGTTCCTGATCTTATTCAGGTTTTGGGCGAGGATTGGGAAATTCGCACTATTGCCGCAAAACGAAAGCTGCAATTTAATACTGAAAAAGCATTAATAAAAATCACCGGTCAGGACTACGGCAAAAATCAAGAACTGTTGAAGGCCTGGCGGAATAAAACGAAAACCCAAAAGCGCGATCCCCTTTAGAGTATGCAGCGGATCCTGGCTAAATACAAAGAATATGACAAAAGATTTAAACCAGAGAAAAATTTC
>CAYMVB010000132.1:0-12901 GCA_964393665.1 uncultured Desulfobacteraceae bacterium
ATAAAAAAAAGCATTACTGGCCCAAGGGAAAACATCCAGTTTCTTTTTGCGGATGTGGCATAGTCAATGACGGGTGTTTCATCTTCTATTTTTATTACAGACAGGTTTAGTAGTTTGTTCCCTATGCTTTTTTTATCGAGGACCTCGATTGGCAATGCGTCGCGAAAAAGCATATACAGTGCACCTATTATGCCGCCTACAACCGGGATCAAACCAATGATCATGGATGCTATAACATCGATTATAAAGGCAATTACCCTCTTAATCGGATCGGCCTTTTTTAAGCCCGTAGCATGTGGTATTATTTCAGGGTTTTTTGGCTCCTTTTGATTTTCAGTAGAAGCATTCATAATAAACTCCATTGTATGGCAAAAGATTTTTGAGGCTTTTAGCGGTATGTTTTTGAGCTTCTGTCTGTGCAATGCGTTTAAAGGATTATTCGAATGAGTAATTTTACAGAATAAAGCCCTAAATATCCAGGAAATATTTTGAAATCACAGAAAAAATGTGATAATTAACTGAGTATGAATCTGAATATCTTCACTGGTAAAGACTTTTGCAGGCTAATTATTGAGAGGTGATAAAAAGGCAGGAAGATATGAGTCAAATATCTGGCAATATTGTAGATATCATAAATAAGACAATAAGTCCGGGGATAATTGAAATTAAGAATGGAAAGATATGTAGCATTACCTCAGTAGAAGATAACTATCAAACCTATATTATTCCCGGCTTCGTCGATTCACATATACATATTGAGAGCAGCATGCTTACGCCTTCAGAGTTCGCAAGAGTTGCCGTTGTACACGGGACTGTAGGTTCTGTTTGTGATCCTCACGAAATTGCAAATGTATTGGGTGTAGAAGGTGTCAGGTACATGATAGCTGATGGCGGCCGTGTGTCATTTAAATTTTCCTGGGGTGCGCCCTCCTGTGTGCCTGCTACTGCCTTTGAAACTTCAGGAGCTCAATTAGGGATAGATGAAATCGAGACCCTCTTTAAAACGAAAGATGTGTGTTTTCTTAGTGAGGTGATGAATGTCCCCGGTGTTTTGAATGATGATCCAGAGGTTATAGGAAAGATAAATCTTGCAAAATCATACAGTAAGGTAGTGGATGGTCATGCTCCCAGTCTGGGTGGTAAAGATTTAGCAAAATATATCAGCTATGGAATTTCGACAGATCATGAATGTATTACCGAATCAGAGGCCCTCGAGAAGCTTCAACTGGGCATGAAGGTACTTATACGAGAGGGCTCTGCTGCTAAAAATTTTAATGATTTGATATCGGTAGCAAAGGTTTACCCCGATGAGTGCATGTTTTGCAGCGATGATAAACATCCGGATGACCTAAGGTTAGGTCATATCAATACTATGGTAAAAAAGGCCGTCCGCTATGGCCTTGACGTGATGGATGCCTTGAGAATTGCCACCTTGAATCCCGTAAAACATTATAATTTAGATGTTGGATTGTTAAGGCATGGTGATCCGGCCGACTTTCTGGTAATTGATAATTTATTTGATTTTACTATACTCAAGACATTTATTAATGGAAGCCTTGTTGCTGAGAATGGCAATACATTGATAAAGGCGCAAAGTAAAAAAATAGTAAATAATTTCAAGGCAAAAGAAAAGGGCACAGATGAATTCTCCATAATACATAAAAATGGAAAGGTAAATATTATAAGGGTAATTGATGGTCAATTGATAACAGAACGATCGCAAGAGGAGCCTAAAGCAGTTAAAGGATTTTTGGCATCTGACCCGGACAGGGATATCTTAAAGATAGCGGTAATTAATAGGTATGGAGATAGAATTCCCTCAATAGCTTTTGTACAAAATTTTGGCCTGAAAAGCGGGGCAATAGGCTCAAGTGTTGCCCACGATTCTCACAATATTGTTGCTGTGGGTGTAGATGATAATGATCTGTGCAAGGTCGTAAACCTCATTATAAAGAATAAGGGGGGAATAGGCGCTGTCTGCGGTGATAGAGAAATGATTCTACCACTACCTATAGCTGGAATTATGAGTAATTTGAGCTCTAAAGAGGTCGCTCAACGATACACTGATATTGACATGTTCGCAAAAGAATTAGGCTCGTCCCTCAGGTCCCCCTTTATGACCCTTTCATTTATGGCGTTGCTTGTCATACCAGAGATAAAATTAAGTGATAAGGGGTTATTTGACGGAAAAAACTTCAGTTTCATAGACCTATATTCGTGTTAGCTTTCTTTTGCTGGGATTCGGCCAAAATCATCCTCAATTCTTTCAATATCATCCTCGCCAAAATATTTTCCCTGCTGGATCTCTATGAAGATAAGGTTATCTTGGCCTATATTCCTAATCCTGTGGGCGGCGTGTAAGGGTATATCAATGGATTGACCCTTTTTAAGCGGTATTTCATTGTCTTCTAAGGTAACAAGGGCATTTCCGTTTATGATAACCCAGTGTTCGGACCTGTGTCTGTGTCGTTGCAGGCTTAATCTTTTGTCCGGATACACGGTAATCCTTTTTACTTTGTGATCCGACTCATCAGAAAGAACCACAAAATAACCCCATGGCCTATGATCTTCTATATCATTATGTTCAGCTGTATTTGCCATATTGTTGATCCTGTTTATTAAAATACCCCTTTTAATCGCAAAATAAGTATCATGAAGGAGAAAAAAAATTTTTTATAGAAACATCAAACGTGATAGAATTCAACACCCTAAAGATGTGGCATAGCATCCAGTATCTCTTTAGAGACATCATGCTCGAACTGTTTAAAATTTTCCTTAAAACCTAATGCCAGTTTTTTGGCCCGTTCCTCATATTTTTCTCTATTGGAAGTTGAATTCCTTGGATTGAGTATTTCAGGAGGTACTCCTTTACATGCCTTTGGAATCATGATTCTAAAAATAGGATCCTCTTCGAATTCCCCTTTATTTACGCTCCCATCCAATGCGCTATCGATCAGGGCCCGAGAGTAAGCAATTTTTATGCGGTTTCCCTTGCCATAAGGCTCCCCGGCCCAACCAGTATTTAGAAGCCAGCATGATACATGATGTTTTTTAATCTTTTTTAAAAGTAGTTCTGCATAAAGAGTAGGCGGCAGCGCCATGAACGGTGCGCCAAAGCATGCGCTAAAGGTTGCCTCCGGTTCAGTAATTCCATCTTCTGTACCTGCGACCTTGGCTGTGTATCCACTCAAAAAATGAAAAACTGCCTGAGTCGGTGTCAACCTGGAGAGGGGAGGGAGCACACCAAAGGCATCGCATGTTAGCATGATAACGTTTTTTGGATGGCCACAGAAGCCCTCGCGGACAGCGCTTGGTATATGGGAGAGGGGATATGCAGCCCTTGTATTTTCTGTCAGAGACGCATCATCAAGGTCTAAGCGCCTTGTATCGCTATCAAAACTTACATTCTCCAATACAGTGCCAAATTTTCTGGAGCATTCATATATCTCTGGCTCCTCGTCCTTAGAAAGCCGTATTACTTTCGCATAACAACCACCTTCAAAGTTAAACAAACCATGGTCACTCCATCCATGTTCGTCATCTCCGATTAGCCGCCTTTTAGGATCCGCAGAGAGGGTTGTCTTCCCGGTTCCTGAAAGACCAAAAAATATGGCGGGATCATTTTTTTCTCCGATGTTGGCAGAGCAATGCATTGATAAAACTGATTGTCTGGGGAACACATAGTTTAGAATAGTAAACACGGATTTTTTGAGCTCCCCTGCGTAGCTTGTGCCACCAATGAGTACCAATTTTTTTCCAAGATGAAGAAGTATAAAGGCCTCTGAGTTCGTGCCATCGAGCTCCGGTACGGCATGAAAACGAGGCACATCAATGATGGTATACTCTGGCTTATGTTTTTCTGCCTCACTGTTATCTTTAATCTGTATAAACATATTTCTAGCAAAGAGGTTTTGCCACGCAGTCTCTGTTATTACCCTTATTGGTATTCTATAATCAGGAGATGACCCTGCGTAACAATCCTGCACGAAAAGGTCTTTGTTTTGGAAATATGCCTGAAGTCTGTAAAAAAGTTTCAGGAACCTATTTTCTTTCATGCTCTTGTTTACGTGGCCCCACCAGATATTGTCTTTACTTGATGGCTCCTCGACTATAAATTTGTCATTAGGGGATCTGCCTGTGTGGTGGCCTGTTCTCACAACTAAGGGTCCTAAGTGAGCTATATGTCCTTCTCTCCTTCTTACAATCTCCTCATATAAATGGGGCGTTGAGGCATTCCAGTAAATGTTTCCTACATTCTTAAAGCCGAGCTTATCTAACTCAGGCCTGACATCCTTTTGATTAAACATCATGATTCTCCGCTATTTATTGAACCTTTTCTGAGTATTGAAAATCTGATTCTTTGGGCTTACATTTTAACTTTTTTATACAATTGATACATTGAATACATGTCAAAACATCAGGTTTATAGATTAATTAATTGCTTAATGCATGAGGTTTATGTATTTCTTTATTCAGGTATTTTGGGATAAAATATTCATTGAATTATTATATGTTTTTAAAAGGTTTTGCTCCATTGTCATGAATAAGTAAACTAAGAAAAAATGATTGAAAATGGGATTTTTTAGGTTATGATACGGATTTATTTATAAATTATAGGCTTATACTTATAAATTTCAAGGTCGATTTTATCGGTTGGTAACTATAAGATAAAAATAAAGGTTGTTATGTGGGATTCATGTAAAGATTTAGACCTATCTGTATAGGTTGCGCGGGATAAATAGAAAAAACCTGTCATAAAGGCCCTGCATAAAAATTAAATTCCTAAATAAGCCTCTCTAATATCAGAAGAACCCTTTATTTTTTCCGGAGTTCCTTCAGCCTTTATTTGGCCTTCATGCATAATGTAAACATAATTTGCCGCATCAAGAGAGGCCTCGGCGTTTTGCTCTACAAGAAGTATGGTCAGGCCAACCTCAGTTTGTAATTTCTCAACGGTTTCAAAGACCTCTCCAACGAGTTTAGGTGCCAATCCTTGACTTGGCTCATCAAGCATTATAAGTTTTGGCTTGGACATAAGTGCACGGGCAATAGTTACCATTTGTTGCTGGCCTCCACTCAGTGTGCCTGCTTGCTGTTTGTCCCTCTCCTTGAGAATGGGGAATAGAGAGTAAACGAGATCCAGGGATTCACTGATGTTTTTCGTGGCCTCTTTTCGGTAGGCACCCATGATTAGATTTTCATGCACAGTCATTCCTCCAAAGAGATGCTTTCCTTCCGGAACGAGACTAATGCCCAAATCAACTTTTTTGTGGGTAGGGAAATGCGTAATCTCTTCATCCTCATAAAATATTTTTCCGGACCATGGCTCTACAGAACCTAATACGGTATAAAGAAGTGTTGATTTACCAACGCCATTAGGGCCAAGAAGAGATGTTATAGACCCTTTGTTAATGATAAGGCTTGGTTTCCATAATACCTGCATTGGTCCGTAGCCGGATTCTAGATCTTCAATACTCAACATACTATCCATCAGCACCTTACTCCTTTTTCCAAATTTCTGATTTCCATTTGGATTCATCTGGAGGATGACCTAAGTATACTTCGACTACCCTTGGGTCAGTCAATGCCTCTTCCGTTTTTGCATCAACTAATTTTGCCCCAAAATTCATTACGATTACTCGTTCGGCCAATCCTACTACCGCCCTCATAATATGCTCAACCATTGCTACTATGGCTATTTTTTCTTCCTCCTTTATCGTCTTGATGAACTGAACCATATGGTCAATATCCTTTGGATTCATTCCCGCCATGGCCTCATCCATAAGGAGGAGCTTTGGCTTCATTGCAAGGGCCCTGGCAATCTCCATCAATTTTTTTTCAACTGGGGTTAGGCTTCCGGATTCCTTATTCTTTTGGGTTTCGATTCCAACAAGCTCAATGTATCGGTCTGCTATTTTTAGAGAATCATCCACGCTGACTTGACCGGAAAGCGTTCCAAACATGGCACCAATAGCTACATTTTCTCGTACGCTTGCCGAGCTAAAGGGTCTGGGTATCTGAAAGGTTCTTCCCAGTCCAAGGGGAGCCCTTTTGTGTGCAGGCAATTTGGTGATATCTTTCCCTTCAAATGTGATGTTTCCTCCATCCGGGGAATAAACCCCACTGATGATATTGAAAAGCGTTGTTTTTCCGCTCCCATTGGGGCCAACTATGCCTACTATCTCTCCTGCATTAATTTCTAAGCTTACCTTATCAACAGCTACCAGCCCTCCAAAGCGTTTCGTTATATTCTCAAGTCTAAGCAAAGCCATCTGTATACCTATTCGATAAACGGTTCCAATTTTGTGCCTTTTAATCTCTTTTTCAGAAGTCCTACGACACCTTCCGGCGCTATTACAATTATGATAATAATAATTGGGGCGAATACGAGAAGTTGAAATCCTGGCATAATAACCGCAAGCCAATATTTGGACAGCCCATAGATAAGTCCCCCTATTACTGGGCCCATAAGAGTGCCTGCGCCGCCAAGTAGAACAACCACGATACACTCCACTGTGTAATGGATGACAAACACATCACCAGGGTATACATGGCCAAGCTTTAATCCCCAGGCCAAAGCCCCGACTCCTGCTCCAAGCCAACCGCTGGTCAAAAAGGCGATCGTCTTGTACTTGTTTGTATTAATTCCCATAACCTTAGCTGCATCCTCATCTTCTCTAACTGCAGTCAGTGCATAACCGATTTTGCTTCTCATGTAATGAATATTCAAAAAAGCGGCTAAAGCGGCTATAATAAAGACTGAAAAATCGGCCCAAAATGAGGTCAGTTGGTTGACTGTATCTCTTCCCAAAGCCTGCACTAATGCCCCGAAGTATATTAGGCCTTCAGAGCCACCCCATATTCTTGCCCCCTCTATAAAGTATCTTAGCCCTTCATTAATTCCTATACAGGCTATGGCAAAATAGGCCCCCCTTAGTCTTAATGCAATAAAAGATTCAAGAAGTGCCGATAATGAGGCAAGGAACATGGCAAAAAACAGGCCTATTACTATGATTCCTATGCCAAGCCATTCATACTGAGCAAAATATGTTATGCCTAATGACATCCCATATGTGCCTAAAGCAATAAAGGTTACATAGCCAAAATCTACATATCCTGTCATTCCCATAAATATGTTCCAGGACTGGCCGAGGGCACAATAAAAGGCAAGCAATGCAACCATCTGCCACATGCCAGGCATAAAAAAACCGATTAAAAACATTATGAGGTATGCGGCTAATACAGGCATGAGTGGGTAATATCTTGGTAGGATTTTTTTCATTTACTTCCCCAAAAGTCCAGTAGGTTTTACTAAAAGTAGAAAAAATAGTATCCAGAAGGCCAGGGATACCGTTAGAGGGAAAGGCGCAACCCCTGGTATCAGGGCAAACAAGGTGTAAGCACCATTTTCTATGAGTCCGAATATCAAACCTGCGAAAAAAGCCCCGTACGGGGAGGTGAGACCGCCTAACACAGCTATGACAAATGCCTTAAGGGTATAAACACCACCCATGTAAGGGTTAATGCCGACCGGGATAAACATGGTAAGTAAAACCCCGCTCATAACTGTTAACCCGATACCTATGGCGAAGCTTAATGCATAGATCCAACCTACATTAACGCCACATACCTGTGCACCTTCGTTATCCTCAATAACAGATCTTATCGCAGTTCCCAGCCTTGTTTTGCTGAACCATAGATAGAGAAACAAAGCAATAACTACGCTCCCAATAAATGCGTAAACTTTACTCATTTGTATAGTAGTTATAGCTAAGGTTATCTTTCCAAGCCCCCAATTGTAACCTCTGAAATCAGCACCAAAAATAAGCTTTGCCACTTCTTCTAAAAGTATACCCATAGCAAAAGTGGCGAGAAGTGAGGTAAGTTCCGGGGCTTTGATCAGTCTATGTATTACGGTATAAAAGAATAAAAACCCCAGGGCCATACCTATAATCAGGGCTACCGGGATAGCTATCAGTGGAGAAAGGCCTAAGGCAGTAAACATAGTCAGCGCCACAAACGCACCGACCATTATGAATTGACCGTGCCCTACATTTACCACATTGATAACGCCGAATATAAGGCTCAACCCCATTGTTGCCAGGCCATAGACACCTCCAAGGAGCAGTCCCTGGATTAAATTTCCTGCTAGCAGTGTAAAAACCATGCCGTCCTCTTCTTTATCCTGTTAAAAGAATATTACTCTGGCGTTCTAACAGGTTTTGCTTTGATTTAGCTTACTATATAAACTCTCCTCTCTTGTAAATAAAAATATTTTGCTCAAGAGAGGAGATTAGTAACGGATAATTAAAATTTGGGTTTTGGGTAGACGAGTTTACCCCTTGCTGCCTCAAGAGGCCAGACAATAACCCTTTTGCCATTCTGCCATTGCATATCAACCATGGAATGACCTATTTGAAGCCCTGTTGCATCATCAATATCCCATCCTCCATAAAAGGACATGAATTTCAGTTTGCCTAGGGCTGCCCTTACCTTATCCTGATCAAGGGAATTAATATTTTCTACAGCTTTTACATAGGCCAATACCTGAGCTCCGGCTTCCGCGGCATGATAGTCAGGTATCATGTCTTCTTTGCCAAGTGATTTTTTGAAAAGACTTACAAATTCATCCTGACCCGGGCCAATCCATTCAAGGCCGACCTTCATGGCTCCTTCTGGGGAGAACGTTACGCCATATTCCCAATGAGAAGGTCCCAGTATGCCTTCTGCTACGTGACCACCAAGGGCCCCATAAAAGGCAGGCAAGGTTGCTGATGCTATGAGTGATAGTGCCTTAACATTAATATCAAGGTCTGACATTTGTCGGGCAAACAATTGGCCATCCTCGTAATGTCCGCCGCCAAGAACGATCTCTGGTTTTCTTGCTTTCATGTCAGATAAAAGGGGTGTGAGATCGGTTACGCCTGTTGGGTATGTCCTTTTGAAAACAATTTTTTTGCCTAATTCCGTTGCATGCTTTTCAGCGCCAGTCATGGTCATCCGGGCAAATTCAGAGTCCTCATAGGCCAATGCAATGTTTTTGGCTTCAGGATCAACATGGTCTAACATGTCAAGAGTTCCGACGTGGTACCTGGTTCCTGGTCCTATGGTTTGCACGGCATACTGAAACCCCTGTTGAAAAATTCGATCGCTGGCACCGCCATGATCCATATAAAGCATGCCATATCTTTCAGCCACGGGCGCTCCACTAAGGGTAAGCCCTGAGCTATATGGGGCAAAAACAACATTAACCTTATCAACCGTAATCAAGCGTTCGACCAGGCTTGTGACTCCCTCTTTTTTAGATTCACAATCATAGTACTTATAATCAAGAGGGACTCTTTTTCCTGCTATCAAAACACCGCCATGGACGTTATTCACCCAATCTATGCAGGCCTTTATGCCACCTATGGCCTGTTCCCCTGCCTTTGCGTATTTTCCAGAAAGGCAGGCGGAATGACCAATTACAATTTTATCCGCAGCTGCAAATGCATTTATGGCCACAAAAAACCCAAAAACAACCATCAGGCTTAGTAAGATTTTAAAATACTTCCTGCTCATAACTAATACCTCCTGTTAAAATGTTCACTACAAGATGCTCTTTTAAATAGTAAATGAGAAACCTAATGTTTCTTAATTAGCAAGGCAATGTTTAGTTTATTGTGGAAATACTATCAACGTTAAATCTTACTGTTATTGGGTAATGCCTACCATAAGTTCAACATATCAAAAAAGTCAAGGAAAAAGTCATTAATGATGGGTAGTAAAAGTAAAAAGGCAAAAGACTTTATAGCTGTAAAAGGCTGCTAAAAATATACCCATTTGAATTTCTATCGTTTAACTCCTGCAGGCGTTCCAGCGTTAAGAAAAATAGTTTTTTTCTTTTTCTACCACATCAATTAAATCGAAATAAATTCTCGGGATTTTATTTGCCACTCTCTCCCAGGAAACGGTCAGCGGCATGCCAAAGGGATTTTGCTGTGCCTTTTGTTCTACGCTTAGAATAGTTTCTGCAAGCCCCTTTTGCAAGAAGGGTTTAAATTCTGAGTAGGAATTCACGAATCGTAGAAATTTCTCTGTCATTTTATAGGGAGCAGCCAGTCTTTCGCCTGCCTCCAGAATTGAATGGGAAAAAACATTCTTAATCAGGTATTCCTCGACGTCGCGTTCATGTTTAAGGTTATTGAAGCTGGCATCATCTGAATATTTCTTGATTTGCTCCTCAGCTACTGCCTGGTAAGTTATTGAAAGATCTCTGAAAAATGTATCTGAGATCTCTAAGCCCTCTTCAATGACCAAGGCATTCATCAATGTTGTAACAATATCGATCGCCATTCTATTAAGCCCTTTTGCCTGATCTTCTACAGAAATCTCCTGGTGCTTGTGATCGAACGGTTCATCACTAAACATGACCTGGGCTGGGGAGGAGGCCTTCCTGTATACTTCTATTAAGGTGAATATTTCAACGCCCCAATTGGTGGCAAAACGCATTTTCTTCAAGAGATCAACATGAAAGGCAACCTCACCGGAAAGCTGATAGTTAAAGTTCAGGAGAAAATCGATAAGGCGCAACATTTTTCCCTCTTGGGTCTCGGTAAATTTCCTTTTGAGGGAAAGAAGAAGGGGGTCTAATAATAATCGTTTTACCCGGCCATAAATTAATCCCTTATCAGTAATCCTTGCATAATATGCCTTTGAAAAATCATAGTTGAGTGCCACCACAGGATATAAGAGCCGATCCAATTGCATACGTTTAAATGTTCGGATGTCCGCATCAATTAACCCAATTGTTTCCGCGCCCAATGCGATTGCAATACCAAAGCTGAGAAACATATTTTTTCCCTTGCCGGGCTCATCAATGTTAAATCCTCCTTCCTGAAGTTTGTTGTAGATGGCGCTGAAGTTGGGTCCGTCGTTCCACTGCAGGACATAATTTCTTATTCCCGCGGCGTTTATCAAATCTCTTAACTGGAACGCATCTTCCTCACTGGCCCTATCTAGGCCAAAGATAATATGCGAAAGGTATGCCATCCTTGTCAGTTGTCTAAGAATATTTTTAAAAACAGGAAGGTTATCCGGGTCTGTATACTCGCTGGCAAGGAGTGGAATTATCAGGACCGTCTTTTTCCACTTTGAATGAAGTCTAAGCTTAGATCTCAAATGCCTTGGATTATGGCTAAGTATATGGAAGTTGCTTATCCGGTTACTTTTTTGTGAAAAGTCAGTAATTGGTTAGCTCCATTTGTTTCTGGTTCGTTATTTTATAATTCAATACGTTTAAATATATGCTAAATATCTTGATAGAAAATAGTATAAAAAATTATTGTATGTCAAGCTTTACGCTGAATAAATTAATTTTTAGCGGTTTAATTCCTCATAACCTTTTACTGTATGGTTTATTATTGATACACGACATAAAAAATGTTTTCAATATGGAAAATTATTCATAGATTAAAGATAAATTGTATATTGTATAGATAGCTGCTTAGTTTAATTTTCCCACAGCCTTCTCAACCGCCTCAATAATCTCACCGTTTTTAATAAGATTAACCATGCTGGTAATGTCGTATGATAAGACGCGATCTTTTTCCATATGAGGGATAGAATTCCTTATAACATGATAGGCAGCAAGTGTTCCTTGTCCTGCTTTCATATCCGTGAAAAGATCCATTGCCTGGGAGGCGCACAATAACTCAACAGCGATTACAAACTCCGTATTTCTTACTATTTCCCTGCATTTTCTGGCCGCTATAGTTCCCATGGATACATGGTCCTCTTTATTTGCTGAGGTTGGAATGGAGTCTACGCTGGCTGGATGTGAGAGGACCTTATTTTCAGAAACAAGGGCTGCGGCAGTATATTGCGCTAGCATAAATCCAGAATTAAGGCCACCGTTTTTTACAAGAAATGCGGGCAGGCCGCTCAGCATTGGGTTTACCAGGCGCTCAATTCGGCGCTCAGAAATGTTGCCGAGCTCCGAAATTGCCATGCTGAGAAAATCCATGGCAAGGGCTATTGGCTGGCCATGAAAGTTGCCGCCCAACAAGAAATCTTTCTGCTCAGCGAATATAAGGGGGTTGTTGGTAGAGGAGTTCATCTCTGTTTCGATGGCATTGCGGCAATAATTAATCGCATCCCTGCTTGCTCCATGTACCTGAGGGGAACATCTAAGGGTGTAGGCGTCCTGAACACGAGAGCAATCATGATGAGATGTTATGATTTCGCTGTTTTGGGTAATTCTTTCCATATTATTTGCTGAGATGCCCTGGCCTGGATGAGGTCGAACTTTATGGATCCTCGGATTAAATTCCGTTCTGCTTCCCATCAGGACCTCAAGGCTCATTGAGGCTGCGATATCAGTCATTTTTGACAGCCTGATAGCATCATAGACGGTTAGTCCTCCGATAGCAGTCATTAATTGAGTGCCATTTACTAAAGCGAGACCCTCTCCGGCTTCTAAATGAATTGGCTTCAAGCCGCATTGGCTTAAGGCCTCTTTTCCAGGCAGCATTTTCCCCTTGTAAAATGCCTCGCCCATTCCGAGAAGGACAAGGGAAAGGTGCGCCAGAGGGGCCAGATCTCCACTTGCTCCAACGGAGCCTTTCTCTGGCACCAATGGATAGATTTCATTATTTAAAAGTTTGACGAGCTGTTCCACAGTTTTTAGGCGAATACCTGAATTACCCCTTGCAAGATCTTTAATTCGTAATGCCATGGTTGCCCTGACAGTTTCTTTGTCAAGGGAGTTTCCTACGCCTGCGGCATGGCTCATGATAATATTTTTCTGTAGCTTTCTGATATCCTTCTTGGAAATAATAACATTGCTTAATGCCCCAAACCCCGTTGTTACCCCATAGATTGTTTTTTCTTCCTCCACCCATTTTTCAATGAGGCTTCTCGC
>CAYMVB010000133.1:0-9735 GCA_964393665.1 uncultured Desulfobacteraceae bacterium
AATATTTATATAAATAAACAAAATTTATTTGAAAAGGCAAACTTTCCAAAAGGAAGGGACGCAAAGCTACCAGTCTAAGTTCATAGATTATGGATAAGATGGTGGGGCTGCCAAGCTAAATTAAAAAACCCGTTCCTAAGGAACGGGTTTTTTAATGGCTTTTACTATGTATGGAAACCTCTATATAATGTAGCTATTTGCTAGTTTTATATGAATCAAAATACGAATCCAATAAAATGCCCTAAATATGTATAGGTTTACAGGGGTGTATTGAAATCAAGAAAATCATTCAGGTACATATCTATAAATTACCGTAAACCCATCAACTCAACAAAGAGAGTAATTTAGTGGATATACATAAAAAAATTGTGGATATCATCCGCGATAAAAGCACACAATTACCTACCTTACCATTAATTATTGAAAATATATTCAAAATTGCAAGTGATGATAAAACTTCCTCAAAAGATTTAGCAGCCTTTATAAGCAAAGACCAGGCTATGGTCAATAAAATATTAAAGATCGCCAACTCTGCATATTTTGGACTCTCAAAGACAGTCAGCTCTCTATCCCACGCCATAACAATAATTGGCTTCAGGGAAGTAACAAATCTTACTATAGGCCTCAAAGTTTTTTCTATTTTCCAAAAAATAGGGGCAGAAGGGATTTTAAATATGAAGGACCTGTGGTTACATTCCATAGGCTGTGCCCTTATAAGTAAAAAAATAGCAAAAGAAATAGTCAAGAATGATCCTGAGCAGGCCTTTCTAGGCGGCCTATTGCATGACATGGGAAAAGTGATTTTAGCCGTCTATTTCCCAACTGAGTATAAAGCTGTTTTGAGAGAAGCAAATGAAAGCCAAGCCCCGCTGTATGTAAAAGAAAAAGAAAGATTTGGTTTAGACCATGCCATGATCGCAGGAATGCTCATGGAACAGTGGAATTTCCCAGATAGTATAACCATTCCTTGCCGCTTTCACCACAATTCATCCGTATGCGAACCGAAATATCAAACTCAGGCAATTGAGATTGAAATAGCAGACAATTTATGCCATAGGGCAGAGATAGGGAGAAGCGGCAATTCAGTTATAGGAAACATAGAACAAATACAAGGTAAAGTAGGTTTAACTTCGGAAAAAGTGAATTACCTATTGGGCAATTTGACAGAGGAACGTAAAAGTGCCGAGGAATTTGTTACATCAATATCTTGATTTACTATTTACTTAAATGACTGATGACAAAATAAAAAAATTAGAGTACCAAAATAAATTTCTCCGAGAACATATTCGAGAGGTCCAAAGCAGGTTTGAGGAAAAAATAGCCGAACTCTCTATGGCAAGTGAAATCGGCATGGCCTTGTTTCACATTAGCAGCTTTTCAGAGGTATGCCAGATAATTCTTGACGTAATAATAAAAAATACTATTTCTCAAAACTGTTCAATAATGCTTATGGACTATGAAAAAGATAGCCTCTTCCTCGTTGCAGCCACAGACCCGGCAAAAAATAATTTTATACTTGATGGAAAAAATGTATTGTCTAAGGAAGGTGTCCACTACTATTTTAAAACCGGCCAGGGAATTGCGGGACATGCCATACTTAAAAAACGGCCTATCCTTATACAAAGCACAAAGAGAAGTTCTTCCTTTACTACATCACCTAAAAGTCTCATAAAAATAGGAAGTCTCCTTTCTATTCCCCTTATCATAGAAGGCAAGCCATTTGGGGTTCTAAATCTGAGCCATGAGAATTTAAACGCATTTAAGCCAAATGACATAAATTTTCTTAAAATCATTGCTAACTTTATCTCCCTTTCACTTTATAGCGCACTCAATTACGAAAGATTACAATATTCGGAGGAAAAATACAGAGCGCTTTCAGAAAGCTCAAACGATGGTATCTCAATTATTGAAAATGGGGTATCAGTGTATGCCAATAAAAAATACCAAGATATGACCGGCTATAATCTCCACGAATTAAAAAATATTCCTTTCCAAAACCTCTTGGATAAGTCTTACAAGCCAAAGAGTATCGATTATGTTAATTCACTCCTTGGCTTTAAAGCCCCTCCCACACAATTTGAAACAAAAATAATCAGCAAAGACAATAAAAAAATGTATGTAGAAATAAATTCCTCTATCATATTTTATAACTACAGAAAGGCCGTCATACTATCGGTACGAGACATTACTGATAGAAAAACGATGGAGAAGAAATTACAGCAGGCTGAAAAGATGGAGGCCATAGGCGAGCTTGCAGGGGGTGTGGCCCATGATCTTAACAATATACTCTCTGGTATTGTAGGTTACCCTGAGCTTTTATTAATGGATATGCCAAAAGACAGCCCTATGCGAAAATCTATTATCCTTATGCAGAAATCCGGCGAAAAGGCCTCTTCCATTGTCCAGGACCTTCTCATATTAGCCAGGAACGATATTTCCACTTCTAAAGAAATAAGTTTAAACAAAATTATCCTGGATTACATGGGGAGCAATGAATATCAAAAATTAAAATTATACTACCCGAATATCCACATTGATAAGGATTTACAATCTCACCTATGGGAAATAATGGGCTCAGATGTCACTCTCCTTAAAACCCTTGTAAACCTGATATCCAATGCAGCTGATTCAATATCCGATAAGGGAATGATTATTATCTCCACAAAAAATATTCACCTAGAAAACAGCATAAAGGCCTATGAATATATTGAAAAGGGTGACTATGTTGTCTTAACTGTATCTGACAGTGGCGAAGGCTTTTCCCAAACTCATCTGGAAAAAATATTTGAGCCTTTTTACATTAAAAAGGCCCTTGGAAAAACCAAGTCAGGATTGGGTATGGCCGTTGTGTGGGGGACAGTAAAAGACCATAATGGTTATATTGATATTAAAAGCACGCAAGGAAAAGGAACATCCCTTATGCTTTATTTTCCAGCGCACAAAAAAAATCAACCGATAAATTCATACACCTTCTCCTTTGATAATTTTAAGGGCAAAGGCGAATCAGTTTTAATTGTTGATGATGTTGATGACCAAAGAGAAATCGCCTCGGAGATATTAAAAAAATTAGGCTACTCAGTGATATCCGAATCAAGCGGTGAGAGGGCAGTTGATTACTTGAAGAATAATTCTGTAGATTTGATAGTCTTGGACATGATTATGGACCCAGGAATCGATGGGCTTGAGACCTATAAAAGAATCCTCAAGTTTAAGCCTCACCAAAAGGCAATAATAGCAAGCGGTTTTTCAGAAACAGAAAAGGTTGTAGAGGCACAAAGACTTGGTGTAGGGTCTTTTATAAAAAAACCATATTCTGTAGAAAGTTTGGGAAAGGCTATAAGAAGAGAGATAGATATAAAATAAAATTTTGTAAAAAAGCTATATATCAGGAATATTTCTGTAATATGTTACGTGCACCCGCATCCAAAAGCATATGGGCTAACATTGTGCCAATCTCCTTGGCATTTTCTGGAGATCCATAAATTAAATCTCTAAATACTGTTTTTCCATCAAGATCTGCTACAAGACCTTCCAGCCGTACGCGGCCATCTTTCAGCCTTGCAAGGCCTCCAATAGGTATCTGACATCCCCCTTTCAATTCCAAAAGCAAAGATCTCTCAGCCTCTGACTCAACTCTTGTCTCGTAGTGGTCCAAAAATTTTAATAAATCCCTCGTTTCTATATCATCCTCTCGCAGCTCAAGCCCCAATGCTCCTTGCCCCAAGGCAGGAAGCATCACATCAACAGGTAAATACTGAGTGATAGCATCCGCAAGGCCTAACCTTTTCAAACCAGCTGCAGCCACAATAATACCACGATATTCGAGTTTTTTTAATTTTTTAATCCTTGTATCTAAGTTTCCCCTTAGAGGTAAAATTTTAAGATCAGGTCGAAATTTTAGAAGCTGCGCGGAACGTCTTAAACTGCTTGTACCTATAGAGGAATTTTCAGGTAAATCTTCGATAGGGATATTTCCATTAGAAAGAAATGCGTCACGAGGGTCTTCTCTGGGTGGAAAAATGCTGATGCATAAATTATTAGGCAACTCGGCAGGAACATCTTTCAAGCTATGAACGGCAAAATCTATCTCTTTTCTGATTAAGGCCTCTTCTATCTCCTTTACAAATAAACCCTTCCCTCCGATTGTGCTTAATGGTTTATCAAGGATTTTGTCTCCCTTTGTCTTGATCGTAACCAAGTTAATTGTAAAATTAGGATAAAGGACAGACATACGGTCCATAACCCACTTCGCTTGAGCTATGGCCAATTGACTCGCCCTTGTACCAATTGCTATGGTTTTTTTCATACGCTAGATTTTTAAAATCTACTAGTACCACTTTCCGGTTAAACCCTAAACGCTTAGTTTAAAATGGTAGAATAAAAAACTATCCTTTGATCAGCAATCTTGCCATATCGAGATCCTGGGGTGTTGTAACCTTTATATTTCGCCGTTCCCCTTCAATTATATTTACAGGAAATCCCATTTTCTCAATAAGAAAGGAATCGTCAGTTACATCTTCCCATCCCTTTTTGATAGCCTCTTTATGGGCAAGGCTAATATCACCCCACCTAAAAATCTGGGGCGTTTGAATTGACCAAAGCTTATTCCTGTCAACTGACCTTAAAATAATACCGTGATTATCAACCTCCTTAACCGTTTCTGAAATAGGAAGGCCGGCAACAACCGCCCTAAAATTCTTTGCGGCCCTAACAATCTTTATGATTAATTCATTAGTTATCAAAGGCCTAACGCCATCATGAATGAGAACCCACTTGCAAAGATTCGCAACGCTCTCGATCCCATGCCTTACTGAATCCTGCCTACTTTTGCCCCCGGGTACAACCTTGAAAACCTTTTTCAGATCGTATCTCTCTACAATTTCTCGATAACAATAATCAATGTAAACCTGAGGCACCACCACCACAATCCTGTCAATTGAATCACACTCCTGCAGAAGACCTAGCGTGATCGCTACAATTGGTTTCCCATCTATATCTAGAAACTGTTTTGCCTTTTTCCCTCCCATCCTTTGACCAAACCCTGCAGCTGGGACTATCGCAATTGTCTGATATTGAGCACCAATGCCCCCTTTTTTTTCCATTTCCGTATACAAATATAGTCCCTTGATATTTCAAAAAATAACTGTCTCTTAAAATCATGAATGGGATAGTTTCCTCGAGGCCTTCTTTATCCTGTTTATCCTCTTTCTAAGAATATTTAACACCCTTTTATCTTTAAGTTTTCTGGCTTCGTCCCTCTTTTCTTTTATTTTAATAATCTTGGCTTTCAGCTCCTTAATTGTAACATTCGCTTTTTCAACAGGCTTTTTTTCTTCGATACCCTTTGCCTTTTTTATTGCTGATAAAAGCTCTGCCTTCTTCATTGCGGTGACACCAACCAAATTTTCTATATCAGCCGCCACCTCCCTTAACTCTTTAACGGTCATCCTATCCAAATCTTTTTCAGTTTCTAATCCCTTTTTTTCTTCTTCCATATTTACCTCCTACGATAATCAAGAGTACAAGGCCAAACTGAAATTATACTCCCCTCTTGTCTCTCTAAAAAATATCCCCTGTAAAAAGTTACAGAGTTTTACAGCACTATTTGAGGAATAAAAAATTTTTACTCTTTCTTAAAAAACGGCTTAAATAAATCAATTGGTATGGGAAAAAGTGTAGTCGAATTATTTTCTGTAGATACCTCCTTGAGGGTCTGCAGATACCTTAATTGCAAAGCAATTGGAAATTTCTCTATAATTTGAGCGGCCTCTGACAATTTTGTGGCAGCCTGCATTTCAGCCTCTGCATTAATAACCTTTGCCCTTCTCTCTCTTTCCGCCTCTGCCTGTTTTGCCATAGCTCTCTGCATTTCCTGGGGAAGGTCAATGTGTTTAACCTCTACATTTGATACTTTTATACCCCATGGGTCAGTATGTTTATCAAGTATCGTTTGCAGGGTGGTATTAATCTTTTCCCTCTCTGACAAAAGGTCATCCAGCTCCACCTGCCCGCATACACTCCTTAAGGTTGTCTGGGCAAGCTGAGAGGTAGCAAAGAGAAAATTCTCCACCTCAATAATAGCATTATTTGGTTCCATGACCCTAAAGTATATAACGGCATTCACCTTTACTGAAACATTATCCTTTGTAATTACATCCTGTGGCGGAACATCCATTGCTACAAGCCGAAGACTAACCTTAACAAGCTTATCAATTACGGGAATGATAATAATAAGACCAGGCCCTTTTGTCTTAATTACCCTTCCCAATCTAAATATAACACCCCTTTCGTACTCTCTAAGGATCTTAATGGCCGCACTTAGAAAAAGTATAAGCAATACTATTGCAAGAATATAAAACATGGTAACCTCCTTTATTACTAAATTTTATCCCTAACGATCAATATATACCTATTACAAATATTTTGGTCTCTTAATCATCACTGCCCTTGTCTATTTTTTCAACTATCAGCTCAAGCCCTCTTGATCCTATAACCCTTACCTTCTCCCCCTGTTCAACGACATCATCGCATACGGCCCTCCAGTACTCTCCATGTACAAATACGGTACCATCTGGATCAATCGTCTTCTCCACAACACCAACCTGTCCATTTAAGCCATCCATTCCACCTTTTGGCTTGGCTGTGTAGGCCCTGAATGCTAGATAGGAAATACCAACAAAAAACCCCCCTATTAAAAATATGGTGGGCATCATAAGTTTCAATGAAACCCCAACATTTTCAAAAAGCATAATAGAACCAAGGGTTAGGGAAATTAGGCCTGCCAGAGACAAGAGGCCATAACTGGTTACCTTTATTTCAGCAATAAAAAATATGATTGACAGGGCTATAAGTAAAAGACCGGCATAATTTACCGATAGTGTCTGAAAAGAAAAAAATGCCAACACAAGTGATATTGCACCAACCACACCTGGAAAAATCGCTCCAGGATGTGAAAGCTCAAAATAAAGACCTGCAAGACCAATCATCATCAGTATATAGGCTATATTTGGATTACTGATTGTATTAAGTATTCTATCCCTCCAGCCTGGTGTAAAATATGTTAAATCAATATCCTTAGTATCTAAGGTCACCTTGCCCTTTTGGAGCTCAACTTCCCTTCCATCTAAAATCTTTAAAAGATCATCTATATCGCTGGCTACAAAATCAACTACCTTGTTTTCTACTGCTACCTCTGATGTAATACTCACGGACTCTCTAATAGCCTTCTCAACCCAATCCTCGTTTCTACCCCTATCTTTAGCAATGCTCCTTGCATAGGCAACCATATCATTGACAACCTTCTCCGACATAGTCTGATTAATCTCCTTGCCATCAGCGCTAACAGGGTGTGCGGCACCTATATTAGTCTGCGGTGCCATAGAAGCTATATGAGCCGCAATAGTTATCATTACGCCAGCAGATGCCGCCCTAGCACCCCTTGGGCCTACATAAACCACAATCGGCACAGAGGCATTCAGCATATCCTTTATGATGGTCCTCATGGAGGGATCTAGGCCGCCAGGGGTATCTAATCTGATAATAACCAACTTATAATTATTTTCTTCTGCCTTTTCTATCCCCCTTCTAACAAACTGTGCCGTTCCCGGGCTAATAGTCCCCTCAAGTTCTATAACCATTGCATTATTTTGATTGCACTCTCCATCCTGGAGGTTCAGGCATAAAAGTAGTAGAACTAAGCCAAATGAGAAGACAAATTTTTTAAAATATGTTCTAATTTTTTAACCTCCTTGGGTCTTTTAGTCCTAATCTATCCATTATTTTTTTAATGTCCTGCCAGGTATCTTTTTTGGCATCAGGGTTTCTCAATAGATATGCTGGATGATACGTAGGCATTACTGGGATACCCATATAATTTTGCCATTGCCCTCTGTCTCTTGTAATTTTTAGGTCTTTTTTTATTAGCGCCCGAAGGGATAACCTGCCCAGGGTACAGATAATTTCTGGCTTAATTATGGAAATTTGCGCCCGTAAAATTGGAAGGCATTTCTCTATCTCATCAGGCTCAGGGTCTCTATTATTTGGCGGGTGGCATTTGACTATATTACATATATATACATCGCTCCTCGTTATGCCCATGGAGCTCACAATTTTTGAAAAAAGCCTCCCTGCCTCCCCCACAAATGGCTTTCCTGTCAAATCCTCCTCTGCACCAGGCGCTTCGCCAATAAACACCAATTGAGCGTGAGAAGGTCCCTCCCCAAACACAACACTCTTTCTCTTGGCACTGAGCTTACAAAGCCTACAATCTTGAACAAGCCCTTCTAATTCCTTTAGGCTAAAATTTGAAAAAGCCTGCGATGTTGAAGGATATGTGCTATTATTTTCCGTATTGAGATAGTGTAGAACTTCTGACGAAACAGGCGGTGGGTCAAATCCTATCTCCTGGTTGCTTAGTAATACCTTTTTTAGGCTTTGAACGATAGTAATAATCTCTTTTCTCTCATTCATGATTTTCTTAAAGCGACTATCCTGTCAAGTATCCTGTTAGCTACATCTAATTTCGGCATTAAGGGGATACGTTCTCTATTTCCCTCCCTGTCAATTATAGTCACCTCATTTTTATCAGACGCAAACCCCCTATCACCCATTGATACGTCATTAACCACGATTAAATCCAGATTTTTCCTTTGTATCTTATCAATAGCGTTGGCCTCATGATCAGTTGTCTCGGCAGCAAAACCTACCAATATACGCCCACCTTTATCATTTCCAAGTTCTTTTAATATATCTACAGTTGGGCTCATCTCAATGGTAATAGATTTTCCATGCTTTTTTTCTTTATCGTGCAGCTTTCCTTTCGGCTTATAGTCACTAACCGCTGCTGCCTTAATAACCACATCGCTGTCCTTATAATGATGAATAACAGCCTTATGCATCTCTTCCGCTGTTTCCACATTAACCGTATTTACCCACCTCGGAGGATCCATGCTGGTAGGTCCTGATATCAATGTAACCTCAGCGCCTCTTGTCCAACCAGCTCTAGCCACAGCATACCCCATCTTTCCAGTAGATCTGTTCGTAACTATCCTAACAGGATCAATATATTCAATTGTCGGGCCGGCAGTGACAAGCAGCCTTAATCCACTTAAGTCTTTCTCACTCAGAATATACTTCGTTTTTTCCACGATAAACGATGGATCTGGAAACCTCCCTAATCCAAACAATCCAGATGCCAAAAGACCTTCTTCCGGCTCCATCACTATAAAACCCATTTCTTTTAGCTTACTGATATTAGATTGAACCAAGCCGTTTTTAAACATTTCTTTATCCATTGCCGGGCAAAGCAATTTTTTGCATATAGCAGCAAGCATAAGGGTAGAAACAAAATCGTCAGCTAACCCATAAGCTACTTTGGCTATGATATTTGCCGTAGCTGGGGCAATCATTACCAGATCGCTTTCCTGACCTAATGATATATGATCTATGGACATCCCAGGTTGAGAAAACATATCCCATATAACCCTATTGCCCGTAAGTGTTTCGAATGTGTAAGGGCTAATAAATCTTGTAGCATTTTTAGTCATTACTACCGTTACTATAGCACCTTCCTTCTTTAATTGTCTTGCCAGCTCAGCAGACTTATAGGCCGCAATACTTCCGGTAATACAAATAACGATAGCTTTCCCGCTTAACGTTCCCATGAAAACTTATTCTCTTCTACCCATAGATTGATGATTCCTTATAAATAGGCTTCACGCCCTATATGGTTTAGTA
>CAYMVB010000134.1:0-4439 GCA_964393665.1 uncultured Desulfobacteraceae bacterium
CAGGATTATCTGCTACGTAATGGATTAGCTCCTCATCGCTTACGTTCTCCGGGATGATAACATTATTCCATATTCCGGCGTTTGAAGCATTCCATAATACCCCAGCTAAGGCCTTGTTTTCTCCTGAAGACGCCTGCCAATGTATAAGTCTCACGCCTGCTCTATAAACCGCATCCATGTTCGTACTATCTGCTGATCCATCCGGAGTACATGTTGTGCCTAGTAAAACTGATGGTTTATCCGTGGTAGGATCCTCTGCAAGTTTCTTAATAAAGACCATAGGTAACTGATTTTCTATGTTGACAAAAACTGTGGACGCAAATTTTCGTTTGTAGCCTTGCGCAAGCCCCAGAATAGTATGCCATTGCGACATAAGATCTCCACTCAGTTTGATGGGCAATACTATGTCTGGAGAAAGATAACCTCTAAGGGGTAAACCACTGAAGTCTGGAATGGAAATACACTCCTCCGTTCCACCCCCACGTGAGGGTATTGTTCTCTTCACCAATCTTTTTAAATCTTTCTCTTGAAGAAAATTACCAACATACCCTGAAGCCCCGAATAACTCATGATTCCCCATAATGACTGTATCCAGATCTGGTCTGAGTTTTTTGCTGTGACGTGCCAAAGTGAGTGCAGCCAGTGCCTGGCCCGGTGATGCTACAAGTATTACTAAGAGTTTTAATGCTTTGCAGGCAATTCTGCTTGTCAGGCCATTTTCGCAAAGCCCTAAAAAGGGGTTTGTGTCCCTGTCGTCAACAAATGTATCAATATGACGTAACTCCTTCACATCAGGGTTTGAAAATCCGCTCCAATGAATACACGAGGGATAAAATGCCAGGGATACAAGCATCAACAAGTCATTAATATCCGTAATAGCAGAGATATATTTTTCCGGTTTGTAGAATTCACCAGTCCTAAGACTTTCAAGATTAAAGCCAATCGTAGATATTTTTCTATTCCATAGTTCATGGTTTATTGAGATATCTTTTGCCAGTTTGCTCATAGAGATGGGATAACCTTTAAACACTCCTTGTTTTTCCCTCTTCTTGACCAATTCCAGAAAGCCGGTAAGCGTCTTTGATGTAAGAATATGATATAAAAAGAAATCAAGATTTGCGTCATAGTAATGTAATGAAGTTCCCCAACTGGTAATACAGGAAACGGTATACGCCAATACCCAGGGATACATGGTTGGGCTTGCAACCGGGGGGTGAATCAATAGTATATGATGTGAATCAGATCCACTCATAAAGGTATCTCCACAAACCGAGTAGTTGGATTCGGGTTGTATCTGTACATTTGATGATACGTTAATCTTAGCAAGATTAAATAATAACAATGCTGTTGCATCACCGGCCTAACATGTAACAGCACGTAAATAAAATACCTTAAGCCACCGCAATCCTTTTGTGTTTAATTTTTCTAGTTCATGCCTCTTTATTCATGCTTGCTATAAACTATGCGCACAGTACGATATGTTTGCCTTAACCAGGAGACATTAAGCAGCCACGGCCCATCGCATTGTTAGATAAGCTCCTCTCCAAGACCTTGAATTTATAGTACCGCTAATAACGATTTTTGTCCAGTGGGTATAATCCTTGCCCTTATGTTCGCCGGAAATAATAGCTTTTTTTCACAATACATTGATTTGAGATCGTTTTGCTTGTGTCTCTTTTAGTGATAAAGGGTATAAGTCAGGGCTAATCCTAAAAGAGGATATTTTGAAATGACCATAAAGGGGTGGGTCAGAATAAAGTGACTTAATCCCCCTCTTTTTTTCTTGTTAAAATTAATGAAGGATCAAAATTTAATTATAAAAGAGGTCACTTTTGGGCTGTAATTTTCAAAAGGTATTGATTTCTTATCAACAATACTATAGATTACGTTTATTTTTAATTTCCTTTGCACCTTTCTATTCTTCATGAATAAAAACAGGATATGATTAATAGCAAATAAAGGGGATTGATGTATTGTCAAAGATTTTTTATCACCTAGTATGCGTAATGTCTTTTAAAGAAGGAGAGTTTCAATGGATAAAAAAACGAAAATCGGGATAATTATTTGTGATCGATATAGGCGTTGTGCTGGTGGAAAATGTTTTAGATCATTTCGGGAAAGGGAAGGCGCCTTTAGTCGTTATAAGGATATGGATGCTGAAATAGTTGGTTATACTACCTGTGATGGTTGCCCCGGCGGAAATGTTGAGTACGCCGTGGATGAAATGATTAAAAACGGAGCCGAGGTAGTTCATCTTGCAACGGGCCTTATCGTGGGGTATCCACCTTGTCCTTATGTTTCTTATTTTAGTAATTTCATTAAGGAAAGATATGGCATTGAAGTGGTTTATGGCACTCATCCAATCCCGGAAAAATATTTTTTGATGCATACCAAATTGGGCACCTGGAATGAACCCACGTGGAACGAAATTATTCAGCCCACATTAGGAAACAAAGAAATTCGTCTTTCCTATGATTAGAAGAGGCTTCCGGGTAGGTCTTATGGAGAATAATACGATAGATTTCTATTGCAGATGGGTAAAGGATTATAGGTTTGTAGTCATATAGTCACGCATTTAATTTAAAAGAGACAATGTTTTTTTGGAAATATTTTCAGGTGTGAAACCAAACTCATCCATCACCCTGTCTCCAGGCGCGGATGCCCCAAATCTTGATATGCCGAATATTTTTCCATGAGCCCCGACATAACGTTCCCATCCCAAAGGTATTCCTGCCTCTATAGCTATCCGTATCTTCACATCAGGCAACAAGATTTTGTCTTTATATTCCAGGGGGGTTTTCTCGAAAAGCTCCCAGCTTGGCATACTAACTACCCTGACAGAGGCACCATTTTTGGAAAGAATTTCTTTTGCGGCAAGCGCCAGATGGACTTCGGATCCAGTGGCAATCAGAATGGCGTCCGGCTTACCATCGGAGTCTTCTAAGACATAGGCCCCATGTTTCATTCCCCCTGATATCTCATGCCTTTTTTTATCTAATACAGGCAGTTTTTGTCTGCTCAAGGCAAGGGCAACAGGGGAGTCTTTTGTTTCTACAGCGATTTTCCAGCCCTCTAAGGTTTCTATAGCATCTGCAGGGCGGATAACGATGAGGTTAGGTATTGCCCTGAGGCAGGTTAATTGTTCGATGGGCTGGTGAGTTGGGCCATCTTCACCAACAGCTATGCTGTCATGGGTAAAGATATAAATAACGGGAAGTTTCATCATGGCTGCCAGTCGTATGGAAGGCCTCATATAGTCAGAAAATACAAGAAAGGTTCCGCAATAAGGTTTTAATCCTTTATGGATAGCCATTCCGGAAGTTACTCCTCCCATTGCGTGCTCTCTTACCCCAAAATGAATATTCCTGCCAGCATATTGATTTTTCTGAAAGCTCTTGGCGGATGTTATACGTGTGTTATTTGAAGGTGCAAGATCAGCGGATCCACCAAGTAGTGTTGGAATTCTGGTGGAAATACAATTTAAAACCTTTCCTGACGCAGCCCTTGTTGCTATTGGATCCTTTGCTGAAAACTCGGGCATATTTTTATCCCATGACTCAGGTAATATTCCATCCATGGCATTCATGAAATGCATTGCAAGATCGGGATACTTCTTTTTATACGCATTTAACGTTTCCTTCCAAAGAGATTCCGCCTCTTCGCCCTTTATGATATATTTTTTAAATGAATCAATTACCAATTCAGGTATATAAAATGGGGTATCATAAGGCCAATGTAGGTTCGTTTTTGTTAGACGTATCTCTTCCTCGCCAAGTGGGGCTCCGTGGGCAGAGGCAGAATCCTGTTTATGAGGACTGCCGAATGCGATGTGTGTTTTTAGCATGATCAGTGAGGGCTTCCCGTGTTCCGCCCTTGCTTCATGAATCGCACTGAGGATGGTATCTAGATCATTGCCATCTTCTACTTTAAGGACGTGCCAGTTATAGGCCTTGAAACGGAGCGCAACATCCTCTGTAAACGCCAGGCTGGTGTTTCCTTCTATAGATATCTGGTTGTTGTCATAGATGCATAGGAGTCTTCCAAGGCCTAGATGTCCCGCGAGTGATGCAGTCTCTGATGTAAGTCCCTCCATGAGATCACCATCGCCACACATGGCGTATGTATAGTGATCTACTATAGGGAAATCTGGGCGGTTAAAGACTTCGGCGAGATGTCTCTCTGCCATTGCCATACCAACCGCGTTTGCAAAGCCTTGCCCCAAGGGGCCGGTTGTGGTTTCCACGCCGGGGGTACAACCAAATTCAGGATGACCTGGAGTTTTGCTTCCCCACTGACGGAAGTTTTTTATGTCATCAAGGTTGATGTCATACCCGGTAAGGTATAGCAGGGAGTAAAGAAGCATGGATGCGTGACCTCCGGAAAGCACAAAGCGATCTCTATCATGCCAGCCCGGGTTTTTGGGATTGTGTTTTAAGATC
>CAYMVB010000135.1:0-29283 GCA_964393665.1 uncultured Desulfobacteraceae bacterium
CCTTCTGGATACTGCTCATCTGCATAGAGGTAATCGTAGGACCCGCCTGCCTCGCTTGGGCGAGAGCGATGGCGGGCAGGTGGAGGCAGCTGGGAGTTCAAACCGTCCAGGTGAACTTCAATGTTGTTAGGGGGAGTATTGCCTCTGGGCGGGGGTCTTGCTTTCAAGTTCCATAGATCGAGGTGTTTAAGAATGTTTTTGATAACCTTTGAGTCCTCTATGAACGCTTACGAAAGTGATTATTTAACAGGGTGAATCTTCAACGCATCGATATATGCTGAATTATAAGGATTGCGAGGTCGGCAGACAGGAGAGATGTTTGGCATGGTCTATCAATTGTTAAAAGCTCACGTAAGGGTTGTTGCATAACCTCCATAGTGGAGACGTCCCAGGTTGTGTGGGATACTATAGTGTCTTTCTGTAAGAATTATCTCCCATCGTTCACAAAAAAATAGCTCTCTGAACCTATATGATCCGGCCAACAAAGGTATGGGTTGAGGCTTCTTCACACTGTCTACTATGAATTAACTCTACCTGAGTTAAATCTTGCTGTTTGAGATAGCTTACAATAAAAATCCCTTGCCACCAACAAAAAAATAAGATATACTTGGGGTTTTGAAAAAACTAGGTGAGTTCATCAAAAAAAGGGTGAGTCAATGGGCTTGTCCCTGCGGGGTGCATCAAGATTTTCAGGTGTCTCCCACACGCACATACGAGACATAGAAGATGTGAGGAGCATTCCATCCTTTGAGATGGTTATGAGATTTCTCAAGGCTTACACGGTAGATATACTATGCCATTTTTTTGCTGGTTCAAATCAGTCGTACGACTAAGAGTCTCAGGAAAACCATAGACAGTCTTAACCAGAGGCTTCCTCTTATATTGAAAAATCTTGAAGAGATAATGACAAATGCTCTTCAGGTCACCAATACGGTTGAAAAACAGGGTGACAATCTTGCGATGACCATGAAGAGAATAAACGGCAACGTGAATTTCTACCTGGAAAAAGAGGAGCTTTTCTGTCGGCAGGTCGGTATCCCGGTTGTGAATACGTTTCGCATCTATTCGGCGTTCATCGAAGGAATAAAGGTTTTTCTTGATTCTTTGAAGTCAGGATCATCCTCTGCCGATTCCAGCCGTTCTTTGTAGATAAAGTAGTTGCGTTTTAAATGCCAAGAGAACATTTATGGCCAGTATAACCTACGGAAGGGGGCATACTTGTCAAAAAAGTGAAGGAGAAGGCGATTTTTTCTAAGTCCGCTGAAGATGTCGTAAGGGAGGTAAAAGAATCGCAGAAAACGTCTGAAGAAGACTATGGGGAGAGGTATCATGCCATTCATGGGCTGATCTGTGCCCTTTGCGGCAGGGAGTTTGACGCTTCCAACCACCATCTTCTTACCGTCCACCATAAGGACGGCAACCATCACAATAATCCTCCGGACGGCAGCAACTGGGAGGACCTCTGTATTTAATGCCACGAGGATGTTCACAGCAGGGAGATTTTAGGCGATTACTTCGGTGGAAGCCCGGCGACGAAGAAAAAGACGTGCTGATGTTTTTCCAGGACGCTTATATCGGTTCAGGGGCTTTCTTGAAA
The DNA here is from genome assembly GCA_964393665.1 of uncultured Desulfobacteraceae bacterium. Taxonomy (GTDB): domain Bacteria; phylum Desulfobacterota; class DSM-4660; order Desulfatiglandales; family B25-G16; genus M55B121. The sequence goes on from CAYMVB010000135.1 coordinate 1,598, forward strand.
ACAGGAGGTTCTGTTAACGGCGGCTTGGGATCAACGAAGAAGTCTCGGTAAAGGGGTGTTTTTCTTTAAAATAACCTTTTGGTTTTGCTTCCGCATTGCGGTCTTGAAGAACATCCACAAGACCTTTGATAATTTGTTCTATCTCGTTTTTTGTGAATTTGGAACATACCCAGATGATGAAACAGTCTATTTTGGTCATAGGGGCTTGTCTCCGTTGTATGGTCAGCAACCTATATAACTCTCTGTTTATTAGGGGGAAAGGCAAGCCTTTTTTACGTAACGCTATAATTGTAAAAGATATTTTGCGTTATAAGTAAGAAACTTTTGACAATACGATTCGGAAAACAAAGAGGTTTCCAATGATAACTTATGACTCTGTAACAAAAATATTCGGTACGGGAAAAGACAGCGTTACCGCTCTTGATAATATGAGCTTTTCCATGCCGAAGGGGGAAGTAGTGGTGTTTCTCGGTCCCTCGGGATGCGGCAAAACGACTACCCTGCGTCTTACCAACAGACTGGAGACACTAACACGAGGGACCATAACCATAGAAAATCAGAATATCATGGACATAGATATCGTCCAGCTCAGGCAGCGCATGGGATATGTCATTCAGGCCATCGGGCTCTTCCCGAACAAAACCATAGCCGAAAACATCGCCGTTGTTCCCAGGCTTCTGGGGTGGGACAAAAAGCGTATCAGCAATCGCATTGATGAACTCCTTCAACTGACTAACCTGGAGCCTGAACTGTACAGGGACCGTTACCCCGCAGAGCTTTCCGGGGGTCAGCAACAGCGGATTGGGGTCGCTCGGGGACTTGCCGCAGACCCCGATATACTTCTCATGGATGAGCCTTTCGGCGCGATAGACCCCATAAACAGAGAAGAAATTCAAAATGAGTTCCTCAAGCTTCAGGCAAAGCTGAAGAAGACTGTGGCTTTTGTCTCTCATGATATTCACGAAGCTATAAAGATGGGCGATCGCATTGCCATCTTCGACAAGGGACGTCTGATACAGCACGATACACCGGAGATCATTCTGACGCAGCCAAAAAACAAATTTGTCGCCGACTTTGTAGGTTCCGACAGGGCTCTGAAAGTCCTGGGACTCATGCGGGTAAGTAATGTCATCAACCGAAAGCCGAAGAACATCATCCAGGGAGCCGCCCTTTCCCAGGAAGCATTGAATTTTCTGGACACAAATGGATTTCGCTATGGCATAGTGATCGAACAAAACAGGCCAATAGGTCATGTCACGCAGAAATCTCTCAAGTATGAAAAAGGGCCGGTACGGGACGTAGCGGAACAATATCCCATTTTCCTGAGAGAAAAAACCTCGCTCCGGGATGTCCTCTCCTCTATGCTTATGTATGATAACGCAACCTTCTGCGTTTTGGACGAAGATAAGCACTTTGCCGGGACGGTAACCTACAACGACATACAGAAAGCGATAAAAGCAGCTTACTACGATGAAACAGAACATGCTGAAAACGAGGTATCGTCATGAGTACGCTGTGTTTCATAGTGGATAACTTTAAAGAGGTTATCTATCTTTCCTGGGAGCACTTATGGATTGTAGGGTTAGCGCTCCTTATCGCCACACCAATCGGAGTGGTTCTGGGTATCGTCATTACAAAGCACGAACAGTTTTCTTCCAGGGTTTTGAACGGCGCCAACATACTTATGACCATACCCTCCATTGCCCTGTTTGGACTAATGCTCCCTGTCCTCGCGATAGCCAATATGGGGTTGGGAAAAGTCCCTGCTGTTATAGCCCTGGTTCTTTACAGTCAACTCCCTATAATCAGAAATACCTATACGGCCATAAAGAATGTTCCTCCTTATCTGGTGGATGCGGGCAGAGGCATGGGGATGGGCAAGTGGACGCTCCTGCAAGAGTTGGAAATCCCGCTGGCCACCCCCGTAATCATTGCCGGGCTGAGGACGGCTGCCGTTATGAATATTGGAATTGCCACTGTTGCCACTTATATTGGAGCGGGAGGGCTGGGTGTATACATCCAGCAGGGTATCGCCCGTGTATACCCGGAGATGATACTGAGCGGCGCCATACTTGTTTCCCTCCTGGCCATAATCGTTGATGGTGGGATGGCCCTGCTGGAAAGGATTGCGACGCCGGAAGGCATCAAGGTACAAAGGAAGCTTTCGCAATGAAAAGACTATTGGCAAAATTATACAGGGTTATCATTGCGTTGATCATACTGATTTCGGGTGTGATTTTTGAACGAACGGGTCTCATAGATTTACTCTCTGATCCATACGAATATCCCGTTATCATGGAATTGTTCATCCAGCATTTGTACATGGTGACCATAAGTATGAGTTTGGCCACGATCATAGGAGTAACTGCGGGCATTGCGCTTACCAGGCAGCGGTTTCGCAGGTACGCAGGGATCGGCATGTATATTATCGGACTGGGACAAACAATTCCCTCCCTTGCCGTTCTAGCGCTGGCCATGAGTTTCCTGGGTATCGGCACGAAGCCAGCGATATTTGCACTTACCATCTATTCCATACTTCCCATCGCGAGAAATACTCTTGCGGGGATTACTGAGGTGCCCCCGGAACTAATAGATGCCGGGAAGGGTATGGGAATGCCCCCTATCAGGATTCTCATGGAGGTGGAGATACCTAATGCCATGAAGTTGATCCTCACGGGATTCAGGGTGGCCCTGATCATCAATATCGGCACAGCCGCACTCGCCTATGTCATCGGCGCAGGAGGTCTGGGCGACTTCATATTCACAGGAATAAGTCTTATGCAAACGGACAAGCTTTTGGCCGGCGCTATTCCGGTAACGCTGCTTGCGCTTTTTGCGGATTTTCTCTCTGAACTGCTGGGGATAGTCCTGATCTCAAGGGGGCTGCGTCTTTCCGAGTAGGAAAGGAGTGGATTTTTGATTTTCTGCGCAAAAATGTGCGCTCAACCCGGGATTTGAGCAAAAACAATGCAACGTGATTTTTGTTCTCTCCCCCAAACATCAAAACTCTCTGACATTCAGTCAAGAGACTAAAAGGAGGTATGACATGAAAAAGATAGTTAAACTTGTTCTTTCGGCAATACTTATTCTGACCTTACTGTTGCCATGCAGTGCCCTTGCCGAGGATAAAAGCCTGATAGTGGGCGGTAAAAATTATACGGAGCAGCTCCTTCTTCCGGAACTGGCCGGCATCCTTCTCGAACAGGCAGGGTTCGCTGTCAATCTGAAGACAGGGGTCGGGTCGGTGATCGCCAGAAAATCACTGGAGAATGCCCAGTTCGACCTCTATTACGAGTATACGGGAACGGCATACACTTTGTATTACAAGCAGACAGATACAAAAACAATGACCGTTCCTGAGAAGGTTTACGAATGGGTCAAGGAAGCCGACTCCAAGAAGGGTCTTGTCTGGCTCGATCCTGTTAAGTTCAACAATACCTATACCCTGATGATGAGTAAGGCAGAAGCGGAGAAACTCGGAATCAAGAGTATCTCCGATCTGGGTGTCTACGTCACGAAGAATCCTGATAAACTGATATTCGCTCTGGATTCGGAATTCTGGGAACGCCCTGACGGTTTTAAAGGCATCATGAAGTTGTATAATTTCAAGCTTCCTGCCAAACAGATCAAAAAAATGTCTGTGGGGCTTACTTATCAGGCATTGAAAAAAGGGCTGGTCAATTCCGCAATGGGTTTTGCCACCGATGGAAGAATTGCGGCCTTCGGCTTTATAAATCTTGAAGACGACAAGTCTTTCTTCCCTGTGTACAATCCCGTACCAGTTGTCAGGAAGGGAATCCTTGATAAGTATCCGGAGATCAAAGCCATATTAAAACCGATCGCGGATAACCTGACCACGGAAGAGATGCAGCAGCTAAATAAGGCCGTCGACATAGACCACAAACCCGTTCACGATGTGGCCATGGAATGGCTCACGAGTAAAAATTTGATCAAATAGGATTAATTCGCAGACATCCGAAGGGGTGGGCTTTTCCTTCCCACCCCTTCCCGGGGCCCGCAGAAAAAAGCTTATCGCTCTCAAACTGACAATCACTAATTTCCGATGGCCCATCTCAACTTGGCAATAATACTCAGGGATGACTGGCTGCAATGACCCGAGAGCTTCTCATAAGTGAAAGGAAAATATGGTATGACAATGAAGTGGAATATGGATCCAAAACAAGATCGATTTGATCCAGGCGACTTAAGGGAAGTCATGAAGGCTGTTGTCACCGCCGGCAATGGCGGATACGATAAACTCCAGTGCCGTGTGGTAAGCCGCCCGAAACTTGAGCCGGGCGAGGTTTTACTGCAAGTCCTTGCCGCCGGGGTTAACAACACAGAAATAAATACACGTATTGGCTGGTACTCTTCATCGGTTACAACGGGGACAGCGGATACAGCAACTGCCGAGGAAAAGCAAGCAATCTCAAAGACAGACGGGGGATGGAATGAGGCAACGCCATTCCCATTCATTCAGGGCACAGATTGTTGCGGACGTATTGTTGCCGTTGCCCCTAATGGGGACAAAAGGACCATCGGGTCTCGCGTACTCGTGCGAGCGTGTATGCGGAAGTCAGGTTTTGAATCCATGGACAATATCTGGATGGGCTCTGATTTCGACGGCGCGTTCGCCCAGTTTGTCAAAGTTCCTGTCGGGGAAGTTTTCACGGTGGACTGCCATTGGAGCGATGCCGAACTTGCTACGATCCCTTGTTCCTACGGAACTGCTGAAAACATGGTGCATCGTGGGAGAGTGTCTCAGGGGGAGCATGTTCTAGTCCCTGGTGCGTCCGGCGGTGTTGGTTCAGCAGTCGTGCAACTGGTGAAGCGACGGGGCGCAACCGTGACGGCGATTGCGGCAAAGGAGAAGATGAAACAGGTTCTTTCCATTGGAGCGAATCGTGTCATCGATCGTGATGAAGATGTCTTTGGCCGGCTCGGTGAGAATTCTGTGGATGTCGTTATTGACAATGTTGCGGGACCGGCTTTCGGAAGCTTGCTGAAGACGCTGAAGCGAGGAGGAAGATACGTGTCCTCCGGGGCGATCGGAGGACCACTCGTAACACTCGACATGCGCACTTTCTACCTGAAGGATCTAATGTTGATAGGCTGCACTGCTTGGGACGAGCCCGTTTTCCCAAATCTTATCTCTTACATCGAACGCGGCGAGTTGCGTCCGCTTGTAGCGAAAATATTTCCGCTCGAACGGATTGCGGACGCGCAACGCGAGTTCCTTGAAAAGAAACATGTTGGCAATTTCGTCTTGATTCCACCGCCGTTGGACGATTGATTAGGTGCGATTTTGTTGCAGATAAGCCTATAGCTTCGGTAATCGCGCGAGATTTATCGATATGATAAAAAAGTTTGATATAGGTTGAAAAAAATGGACACCAATACTTCGGTAAGAAGATCAAGACAGAGTTGTTAAAATGGAAAGGATACCAAACGGGCGATACACGAGAGAGTTTCACGAGAAAGCGGTAAAGATGGTGGCGGAAGGCATTTTGTCCGCGCTGGAGGTATCAAGGCGTTTATCTTTGCCGAAATCGACGTTGGATCGGTGGATACGGGTTTCAAAGAAGGGAGATCTCGGCCAAACAGGCAAGAGTCACCATCCTTTGACGGAGCTTGAGCAAGAGTTGGCAAGGGTAAAGCGGGAACGGTCGTTAACGAAGATTAAACCACATCACTATGACATGGTGATGTGCCCCGGGACATCGATGCGTGATTATCGTGGCATCTCAACTAATTACTCTACTAGCCCTCTCCTGTCAACTTATAATTTTATGTACGTCCCCTATTACGTCCCCAGTCTTAAAAAATTGGAGAGCCCATGATTGTAAAGACTATTATCTTTGATTTTGATGGTACGCTGGTTCATTTAACTATTGATTTTGATATCATCCGCAGGGAAGTTGAAAATCTTTTGATAGATTATGGGGTAAGCCCGGGCAATTTAAGAGAGGTATACGTATTAGAGATAATCGAAGAAGCCACTGCGTTTATATCAAATCATAACCCCTCAAAGGCCAAATCATTTAACCATGAGGCCCTTGAGATTGTTACCAGGCATGAGGTAAAGGCAGCCAGGGAGGGAGAGATCATCCCTGGAATACCTGACATGCTGAAAGCCCTTTCTTCAAGAGGAATTAAAATTGGGATTATTACCAGAAATTGCAGCAAGGCGGTAAGGATTGTCTTTCCTGATATAGATACCTTTTGCAATGTGTTTATTCCCAGGGACTATATTACCAGGGTAAAGCCTCATCCAGACCATCTTTCGCTTGCCTTAAAAAAATTGGCTGAAAATAGTAACGAATACTGCTTCGTGGTAGGAGACCATGAAATGGATATTGAATCAGGAAGGCGTATGGGTATAAAAACCATTGGTGTCTTGACAGGCAAAAAAACCCGCCAGGATCTAATTGACGCTGGGGCCGATTTCATATTAGCTGATGCAACCAAAATTCCGGAGTTTATTTTTGGTAAACAAGACTGAAGTAAATAATGTATTGCCGGCTGGAAAACTTGACATCAAATTCCTCCGTAAGATGCTCATTAAATATAAACAGACCGACAATAAAGTAATCTTAGGTCCTCAGATAGGTGAGGATGCGGCTGTAATAGACATGGGAAAAACCGCGCTTGTTGTTACTACTGACCCTATAACATTTGTCTCTGACAATGTCGGCTATTACAGCGTAGTGGTTAATGCAAATGATATAGCAACCACCGGAGCTAACCCGAGATGGTTTACTGCCACGATCCTACTGCCTGAGGCCATGACTACAAAACATGAGGTCGATTCTGTCTTTAAGCAAATACATAAGGCATGCAAGATGTTAGATATCTCTCTAATAGGTGGCCATACGGAGATTACTTGCGGGCTTGAGCGCCCTATTGTTGTTGGCCAAATGTTAGGAGAGGTTGAAAAAGATAAGGTCGTTAAAACAGCGGGTGCTAAAAAAGGTGACTATATTTTATTGAGCAAGGGGATTGCCATTGAGGGTACATCTGTTATTGCGAGAGAAAAAGAAAAATACCTTTTGTCCCATGGTATGCCAAAAGACTTGATCAACAGGGCCAAGGCGTTTCTCTTTGATCCAGGAATAAGTATATCGGAAGAGGCACGGATAGCCTTTCAAACGGGATATGTTAATGCAATGCACGATATAACCGAAGGAGGCCTTGCAAATGGTCTTCATGAAATGGCAATTGCTTCAGGTGTTAAAATTGAGATCGATGAAAAACATATTCCTATTTATGAGGAATCCCGGATTTTTTGCTCCTTATTTGGAATCGACCCTATGGGCGTCATTGCTTCAGGGGCCCTCTTAATATCAGCAAACCCGCTTGGAGCGCATAAAATTTTAGAGGAGGCACATGCAAAGGGCATAAATATAGTAAAGATTGGCCATGTTTACTCAGATGGTCCCGCATCAGTTGATAAAATTACCTCAAAAGGATTAGAACCGGTCCCCTTTTTTGAAAGAGATGAGATATTAAAAGTTTTTTAAGGCCTATTTTTTGATGCCGGCTGGTGGAAAATAGATAAAAAAGCTTGTTCCACCTGAATGAAAGCAGTCTTCTGTTTTCTTGCAAAAACTGCACTCACTTATCTTTCCAGGGCAAATATCGCTGCTTTTCGGTATAAACCTACACCTTGTGGATGTCATATCAATTTTAAAATTGTACCGCTCCGAGAATATCTTTATGCGCAGCAACTCTATACCTTTGCCCCCCGCATTAAAATCAAATGGCCTTTTCGAGGAATAATCCATAGCGTCCTGAGTTGAAAAAAAACCCTCAAATATCCTGTTTTGGGCATCTTCTACAATACCAACACCATAATCACGAATTAAGAGTTCAGTGCCTTTACCCTTTCTTTTGACTTCGATTTCTATCTTTCCCTCATCAGGTGTATTTTCTATAGCATTCTTTAAGAGCCCATCAAAGATTTTTTCCAAAACCTCACGTGGCAGATGCACAGGTGTTGATGTATCAAGCCTCGTTATTACCTTTACCTTTCTGCGGGAAAACAATGTGCTAATGTCATGTAATCTTTTGATCACAAATTGATCAAGGAGTATATCCTCTGAGACCATGTCTTTTTGTCCGAACAATTCCCTCACCCGATTTCTTATATGTCCAACAGCATTATCTCCACCACCCTCCTCTGCAACAAGGGTTTCAAGTTCATCAGAACACTGATCAAGTATAAGGTTGATTAGTTTATAGCTCCTATACCTCCTTCTTCTCATAATATCCTCTACCTCATACTGGATATCTTTTATACGTTCAAGATTCCTCTGGGCCATTTCCATTGTGGATTCCCAGGTTTCTCGAGGGATATCATCTAATTTTCTTTTTAATATAGTAAAGGAGCCAGATATAACCGCTACCGGGGTTTTCAGTTCATGTGATAAGTGATTTATTGCCCTGTCCTTTGCCCTGTTCAGGCTAGTCACCTCATTATATGCCTTCTTTAATTCATGAGATACCCTGGCATTTTCAACAGAAAGGGCTACTGTCCCGGCAATCATGCTTAACAGATCAACATCTTTATCATCAAAATCCCCTTCTTTTTTATTAATGGCACCTAATACACCAATGGTCCGATTACGGCTCTTCAGGGGTACAAGAAGTAAATTTCTCGTAGTGTATCCTAGTTTTCTGTCCCTTTCCTGGTGAAGTTCAAAATCTTTAGAGGTATCATTAACTATAATAGGCTCACCCGTCTTAATAACTCGACCCGCCACAAGTTGATCCAGCGAAAAGCGAATCTCTCTTATCCTCTTTTGCGTGGCCCTGTTATCGTAAGCCGCTCCTAAAACGAAAAGCTCATTCTTTTCTTCATCCAGCAGGATTACTATAGAGCCTTCAGTATTTAAAAGACTCTTGATTTCGTTATCAATATAATACAAAATATCCTCTAAGTCAGGATACTGTGGAAGGGCCAGGCTAATGCGGTGCACGGCATTATTAATACGGCCGATCCTTTTCTCTTCCGTGATATCTCGTATAATGGAGATTACGCCGTAATCATCACCTTCGGAAAGGGAATAAAAAGAGGCCCGTATAGACACATCGAGAACCCTGCCATCCTTTGTTAATCTTTTGGTTTCATGACGGGGCAAGAACTTTGCCTTAAAAAGCTCATGAATCTTTTCAGTGATTTCACGCTTGAGCCCTTTGGGTATAAATGGAATAATCTTTCCCTCTAATTCCTCAAGGGTCCATCCAAAAACCCTTGTAAAGCCAGGGTTCAGGTAAGAAACAAACCCATCTTTAGTTAATACCATTATTGGATACGGCACAAAATCGAGCAGTGTCCTGTAACGACTTTCCGACCTGCGCTGCTTTTCCTCTGCTATTTTAAGCTCAGAAACTTTATCCTCTAACTCCTTTATCTTCTGTTCTAATTCTTTATATGTTGGTTTTTTAGTCATAAAAGGAAACCATTGTTTCTATAAAAATCCCATGCTATAAAAGGGGCAACTGCCTGATGAGGTCCGATTATTACATATCAGCCTAACACTTTTTTTCATTTCATAGTCTTTGTATGTATGCAAAAAAATAGCATAAAATTTTTGTACTGCATACATCTATGTAAAGGCCAAGGCCTTTGTCTGTTTGCAATATCGTGAAACTAACATCTAATATCGTTAAACATATTTAATAAAGGCACCCCTTTTTTCATAATAAAAACTTGAATGACCTTTAGAATTATTGTTCTGGCGCTGATAAATCTTTCTTGTTCAGTGAAATGGCGCCAGCACTGCAAAGAGAAAAACTCGCCCTAACCTGCCTGCGCCGTGAACTCGCGGCAGGCATGGACACTCAAATCCCGCTTTCAGCGGGACGGGCTACTTCGCTTGGGCAACAGGGCACCTCAAAAAAAACATAAAAAATGGCACTTCATAATTGAGGCCAGCGCTTTTTATCATTATGCAAGCTTTTCACCTGTATTATTAGTATAAAATATTCTCTCAAAACAAAATAGATATTTTTATCCACTGGAAATTCACAAGGCAAGAATTATTAATGCTTGAGATATTACTGGATGAGAAAGTTTACCCTGATTGAAAACATCATGTAATAAAGCATTCCATTTTAAGGAGTTGACGTAAAGGTCAATCTTAATTATTTGACTTGGCCCCTTAAGTCAGCTATGCTTTTTAGCAATATGAGGGCATCTTTTCAATATCTAATAGGGTGTGTGTCCTAAAAATTTGACGGTTAGTTTATCATTACTAAGAGCATTGGAAAAAATTATGGAAAAACAAACCAATAAAATTAAATGCCCAAATTGCGGACAAGAAATAGATGTAAGCAATTTATTATACAAGCAACTCGATAATGAACTGAGAGAAAAATACAATGAAGAAATGTTGAAGGAAAAAAAGAAACTAACCTATCAATATGAGCTTATAGAAAAAGAAAAGGAGAAATTTGAGGATATAAAAAGACAATATCAAAAGAAAATCAGTGATGCAATACAACAAGGGCTTGAAAATGAGAAACATGGGCTTGAAAAAAAGCTAAGAGAAAAAATACAGCAAGAGTTATCTGAGCAAATAAGATCTCTTCAAGAGGAGCTTAATCAAAAATCAAACAGTCTGAAAGAGTTTAATAAGGCTAAATCAGAAATAGAGCGTCTAAAAAGGGAAAAGGAAGAGATAAAAGATGCTATTGAGGCAGAGTCAGAAAAAAGGATTAACAAGATATTAATCGAAGAAAAAGCAAAGATACGCAAGCTAGAAGAAGAAAAAATGCAATTCAAGGTGTACGAGAAAGATCAGATTATACTTCAGTTAAATAAACAGTTGCAAGAGGCCCAGCGAAAAGCAGAACAAGGTTCAATGCAGTTGCAGGGTGAGGTTCAAGAATTGGCCATAGAGGATTGGCTGAAATCTAATTTTCCCCTCGATACCATAGAGGAGATAAAAAAAGGGGCAAAGGGCGCAGACTGTTTGCAAATCGTTAATACAAGGACAAGTAAAAACTGTGGCTCAATTTATTATGAAAGCAAAAGAACCAAGGGCTTTCAAGGTGATTGGATAGGCAAATTTAAAGGTGATATTAGGGCTAAGGGGGCAGATATTGGGGTTCTTGTAACAGAATCTATGCCAACCGATATGGACCGAATAGGCTTAAAGGATGGTGTATGGATTTGCTCCTTTGATGAGTTTAAGGGACTTTGTGCAGTTCTAAGAGAATCCATTATTCGATTAAACAATGCTGTTGTCTCTCAAGAAAATAAGGGTGAAAAGATGGGCATGCTCTATGACTATCTTACAAGTAACGAATTTCGTTTACAAATAGAGGCTATAGTTGAAGGATTTACCCAAATGCAAAGTGATTTAGAGTCTGAAAAAAGGTCCATGCAAGGTATCTGGAAAAAGAGAGAGAAGCAAATACAGAAGGTTGTCCTCAATACTAATTATATGTACAGCTCGATAAAGGGTATTGCCGGAAATGCTATTCAGCCGATAAAATTATTGGAGCTTCCCAATCCGGAAAACAGCGAGTCAGATTAAATAGCAATAATTCGACATGGGAGAAGGGCTGCATTCCGATTACCTAAAGTGAGTTCTCTGCTAAATATCGAAACCCTAATCCACCAAATAATTATACGTCCGGGATAACTACAGGCTAATCAAACTTCGCTTTAGACCTTATTGCCAAATTTTTTCCCTTGCCACGAGCCCCTATGTATAAGAAGCCTTTTGATAAGTGAAAGCGTTTCATTCTTTCTTATTGACCATTCAGGAGCCACTAATTCATCTGGGTGAGGGTCTCCAGTGAGTCTCTGTATGACCATATCAGGGGGAAGTAGCTCTAGAAAATCGCACACAAGGTTTGCATATTCCTCCTGTTCAAGGCATCTATACTTTCCTTCCGTATACAAACTTTCCATCCTCGTGCCTTTTACAACATATAAAAGGTGTATTTTGATTCCATCAATTTCCATATTAGCTACAGCCTTGGCTGTCTCTAATATGTCAGCCCTGTCCTCAGAGGGTAGACCAATTATTACATGCGCACAAATTTTTATCCCCCTTCCCTTAGTTAATTCTACAGCCTTCATGAAACATTCGGCATCATGTCCCCTGTTAATAAATGTAAGGGTTTTATCATGGATGGACTGAAGTCCATACTCAAGCCAGACGAGCCTAGTTTTTGCATAATGCTCGAGAAGTGAAAGTATTGATTCATCTACGCAATCTGGCCTGGTGCCTACAGAAAGACCGACAATATCTTCTATCGCCATGGCTTCTTCATATAAACCTTTCAACTTTTCGTAAGGTCCGTAGGTATTTGAAAAAGACTGAAAGTAGGCAATAAATTGTTTAGCCTTATATCTTCGTCTTAAAAAATCCTTGCCTTTGTTAATCTGCTCAGTGATAGTAAACCCTTCCTTAAAGGCACCTGTACCTGAACCAGTTGAATTACAATATATACAACCACCAGTTGAAATATAGCCATCTCTGTTTGGGCACGTTAGCCCGGCATCCAGGGATATCTTTTGAACCCTGCAGCCAAATTTTTCCCTGAGGTATGTATTTAGATCATAGTATCTATTATTTCCCATGTAAATATACATGTACTACTTGTTAATAGAGTATCGAAATAATTATTGGTATGCGTATAACGTTATTGGCAGGTAACATGTATGAATTTATGAAATCTGGCTGATTTGCTTTTCTTTCAGTATTTTCCTCTTTTCATAATAACATAAATTTTAGCGGCCATGGTATGAAGTTCCGTATGAAACTATGCTAAAGGAAAAATTATCCTTAACCATACAACATCTCCCTCGCATGGGAAAGGGTCTTTTCCGATATCTTCTTGCCGCCTAGAAGCCTGGCTATTTCATTAACCCTGTCCTCCTTTTCCAATAATGATATATGAGTTTTTGTCCTGCTCTTAGTAACCGTTTTTTTAACCAAAAAATGTGTCTTTCCAAACGCAGCTATCTGGGGAAGATGTGTAATACATAGTATCTGGTGATAGCTTGAAAGGGTTTTCAGCTTTTCGCCCACAACCGTAGCAATGCTGCCACCAATGCCAGCATCTATCTCATCAAAAATTAATGTCTCAACAGAACCCGATTGAGCCATCATGGTCTTTAGGGCAAGCAGTATTCTTGACAGCTCTCCACCTGATGCAATTTTTGCTAATGGCCTAAGATCCTCACCCACGTTAGGGGATATCATAAATTCCAATGTATCGATGCCGTCAGCCGAAATACTTGTGCTTAAGCTATCTTCTTTAGATGAAGTCCCTTCAAGATCAGCAGAATCAAACTTTATCTTAAATACTGTTCCTGCCATGCCTAGTTTATGTAACTCTTCTTCAACTTTTTTTTCAAATATTTTCGCCGCATTGTGTCTTTTCTCAGATAGCTCTAATGCCATCTTCAGCCAGTCTTTCTCCCTCTGCCCAAGGCTTTTCTCGAAACTTTCAAGCTCTATTTTCCCGCTAACAATCTGATCGCCTTCTTTGGAAAGTACCTCCCTTAAAGACAATATGTCCTCTATAGATTGACCATATTTCCTCTTTAATTTTTTTATCAAATGAAATCTATCGTCTATTTCCTCCAATCTCTTAGGATCAACCTTAAGTCCAGAAAAGAAGTCTCTTAGGCCTAAGGCCAAATCTTCTAACTGAAGCTGAGCATCTTCTAATTGCTTTTTGTGTCCCTCTAAGTCTGGGTCGAGGCTCACCAGCTGTTCCAGATCTTTCATTAAGGAACTCAAGACAGCCAATACAGACTCATCCTTTGCGTATAGCGTCTGATATCCTTTATAAGCTAAATCTATCAACTTCTCCGCATTGGCAAGCTTTTTTCTTTCAGCCTCAAGTTCTATGTCCTCTCCTTTTGTAAGCCTCGCCTCGTCAATTTCATGTATCTGAAATTCAATAAGCTCCCTTTTTCCCTCTTCCTCCTTCAAATGAGATCTGAGTTTAGTTATCCTATCCCTCAAGTCACAACATTCCCTATAGACCCCGTTAACCATAAGTCTTTCCTCGGCTAAACCTCCAAAATCATCTAATATAAACAAATGATTATCCGGCCGTAAAAGCAATTGATGTTCATTTTGTCCGGAGATACTTATAAGATCGGGGCCTAATTTTGACACTATTTGTAACGTGGCCAGTGAACCGTTTATCCAAACTCTGCTAGTACCTGACTTTGTAACAACCCTCTTGATTAACACCTCCCCATCAAAAGAGATATCCATCTCAGTAAAATACTTTAAAAAGTCAGGTTCCTTTGGCAGGTGAAACAATGCTTCAACAGTTGCTTTTTCAGCACCTGTTCGAATAAGATCTGGAGATGCTTTGCCCCCTAAAATCAAATTAACGGCATTGATAAGTATAGATTTCCCTGCGCCAGTCTCTCCAGAAAGAATATTTAAACCGTCTAAAAAATTTACCGATAGGGATTCGATAATTGCAAAATCAGTTATATTTAGCTGAACTAACATAAAATCATTCCTGCTACCGTATTACCTTTGTGCACCTGATAGCTGTCAAGCGCTAAACACCTTTTAAGAAAAGCGTCTAAAAATAGCGCCTCTCAAAATCAATTTCTCAATTTTCGTGATTATTGAAACCTTTCATAAAATTACTATTGAAACTCAACTTTTTTTCGTTTCTCTATAAAATTTCTGTGCCGTAATTAAATCCTCTTCAGTATCTATGCCCATTACCTCATTTGCATTTTCAACCATATTAAATCCTATAGTTAGCCCATCATCTGCCATCAATTTAATCAGATCCGTAATGAAATATTCTTCTATAAGAATTCTCTGTCCATCCCTTAACTTTTCTACATAATGGGGCATATTCTTTAATGCGGGCAAATATTTCATCAGGGCTAATCTCTCCACTGCATAAATTCCAGCATTGCAAATTGTTAACTGTTTTTGCCTTTCTATAGGGTACTTTCTCCAATACCTCCACTCAATAATACCTTTTACGGACCCGTCTGTTATATCCAAAAGCCCATATTGGCTCTTATGTAGCGGCTTAAACCCCAAAACAACAATTTGGTTCTCACCAAGGCCTTTGACAAGCTTTTTGTATGTCTCCCTTTGAACAAATGGAACATCCCCCATAGTTATGATACAAGAATCCAAATCAAGATTCTTAAAAAATTCCAGCGCAGATATAAGCGCCCCCCCTGTTCCATTAGCCGCTGGTTGCTCATAGTAAAAAATATTACGGGAAGACGTAGCAGCAATTACCTCCTCCTTTCTGTAATTTACCACTATGGCCTTTGGTCCCTCTGGGAGATTTTTTATAACCTCTGAAATAACTAAATTATTACCCTTATAAAGGTTTCCTTCAACTGTCAAAGGCAGTAAAGTTTTATTGCCTTTATAATGCTTCATTCTGCTCCCATAGCCTGCAGCCAAAATAATAGAGGCTATATTTTTTCGCATTTTTTTCAAAATATTAAATAGTTATATATAACGGATAGAATTCCATTCAACTCATATATCGTTACTATGCATAATTCATTCTATCCAGGGATAGGTTATGATATTCATTATATTTCTCATAGGTGAAACGTCACCACGCCGAGGCAAAGAACGCTAGAAGCCTTTAAAATTTTTAAAGAATTTGACAATAACATCTAGTTTGAAAAACATATATCAGAATAGCATAATCCATGAAGATAGTGGTAAAAAAATACATGACAAAGAGTTAAAAAAACAGCCCCGGGTAAAACCCGAGGCTGTTTAAAATATCCAGGATACCGTTACTATGATAAGTGTTTCTCTTTTCTCCATAGTACTACATGGGAAAAAACTTTTTACAATTACGTATCGAATATCCCAGATATAACTTATTTCTGCAACTAGTGTGCCAGCTAAATTATAATCTATTATAAGTGTATTAGTATAAAGTTATATCAATTATAAAAAATATATATACAATGTTTCCTGTTTAACACATCTCAATGTGAAAATCAAACACAATCTGTATTTTTTTAATAAAATATTTCCCAGCCAAATGTCAAGTTAGTTGACTCTTTTAATGGATACATGATAAAAAAACCTTAACAGTTTACTTTTTATTTAGGGTCAAAAAGAGGGCTATGATTTAACCATCTTTTTGGTCAGGTCATACCAAACAAATAGAATTTTTATTTTAAGGCTGGCATGTAAAAAGATTTTTACAATGAGCCATTTTTTTTGACTACGAAGGCAATCTTTTTCCCGTCGATCTGATTTTTTTCTTTGAAATACTAGATACAAACGAAGGCTCTGAATAATTTTGGAAATTGGCACAATTAATTTATTTTGGATCTATTTTATTTTATGAGAGAGGCCATCAAAGAGGCCAAAAGCGGGTTGCTCGAAGGCGAAGTACCAATAGGCGCAGTGTTAATTGATAATTCAAATAGGGTACTGGCAAAAAATCATAATAGGTGTATATCCCTCAATGACCCTACTGCACATGCAGAAATATTGGTTATCAGACAAGCAGCAATGTTGATTAAAAATTATAGACTTAATAGTCTAACAATGTTTGTTACCCTTGAGCCTTGCCCTATGTGTATGGGCGCGATTATCAATGCAAGATTGAGAATGCTTATTTTTGGTGCGTTTGACCAGAAGTCAGGGGCTGCAGGTTCACTGTACAATTTATCCAATGATCAAAGACTAAACCACCAGGTAGAGGTTATATCCGGTATCATGGAAAAGGAATGCAAGGAGCTTCTGCAGGAGTTCTTTAAAGGCCGGCGATAAAGATATTTACTACTTATATAGAGCTATTTATCTGTCAGCATATTTTTAGTGCAAGAAGGCAGTACATCGAAATTTATGAGTTGGAGAGGTACCGAAGTGGTCGTAACGGGGTCGACTCGAAATCGATTTGTCTCGTTAATAGCGGGGCACGTGGGTTCGAATCCCACCCTCTCCGCCACCCCCTTAATAAATTCAAATACTTACAAGGCATTATAAAGCAGTTACGCCATAAGATATACCATACTCTAAATGTATCTATAATTATCCTTTTGTCACGCTTACTCAATGTTAATTATGGTTATTATTTTCACTCATAAAGGTTTCCACCTTATTTTTCAATAGACTTAACATGTCAAATTCTTTATTACTGAGTAGTACCTCATCATTAAACGCTTGTATATCAAGTTCTTTTTCTATGGCTTTTTTTATCTTATCCTCTAAGATATCCGGTCTCAAGGCATCCAGTTCAACAGCTAGCTCACCATATTTTAATACATGTTTCTTTGCTCTGCTGTCACTAGCCTTTAAGGCATTGGGATTATGCGGAAGGTTATAGGTAAAAATATCATCTTTTAGCAATGCTACCCGCTTAAATTCAATATTTGTTATGTGCATTTCACTGGAAAGAGTAGTCTCCATTGCTGTCAGCATTTCAACGCCTGAAGGATCAAAGTCGCCAAAATACAACATCAGGGGCCTTTTTTCTGCCTCCTGGTATGATAGCCGCTCCCGGAAGTCGTTAAGGAAGCTAATAGATGAAAAACCCCTGCAAACTACAACAGGAATGGTATAGGCCCTTGCAATTTTGGTAAAAATAGAGCTCAAGGCATCTTTTTCAATCCATATTTCAATATATTTCTCCTGGGTTTGCATAAGGTCGCGCCTGTAACCGGATAGGAAATATTTTAATTGATACTCAATAAATTCATCTTTATTCCACCATCCGGTAAGGTCGTGATAGGCCCTTACCCTGTCCTCTATATCTTTCCACAAGATATAGCCGTCAAGCCTGGCCCATTTCAGCAAATTCGAGAGCATTGTATATTCACTTACCTTATTTTCAATATAACCCTTGCCCACTAATTGATAATATACCTGTCTTAAAGTTAAGGGTTTATACTGCTCAAACTCATGTAAAACCTCAATAACTTTATTTAACTTGTCAATTTGGTGCTGTGTCCATTTCCAAGCATGTCTTGCCATAATAACCTCTACATAAAAAATGCCCGGAAGGTCTCGACGGTCGCAAAACCGCCTCAGGGTATTACTACTCCTGACTTCCGAGCAAGATTAAAAGGTTTGCGATTTTGAGACAATTCATTTTCGCATATGTTATTTAAAATGTCAAGTAGAAAATAGCCACTTGTGAGGCCGTAGAATGCCCCACAATCGATTTAAAATAAAAAGGCATATAGTATTATACCCCATAAGAAAATTGTTGAATAAAACAAAAAAAATAGTATAGTATATAAATAATTCAATGGAGATTTAATCATGGCAATATTTAAAAAAATGTTAACCACAATTTGGGGCAAGATAGCAAAACTCTGGCGGAAAAAATCCGTTTATGATGACCTCTCAGTTGAGGAAATTAAGAAGAGGCTATTACCTTAGCCCCCCTTGCAACCTGCTTACCTGCAAAGAGTTTTGCATATCTATCCCCAAGCCGTTTTATCTTCTCATTAATTACACTTTTGTCTCTATTAAACATCCGTGCTATTTCAATCTGGGTAAAACCAAAAATATAATGCAGCAGGAAGAATTTCTCATCATCTGTGAACCTGTCGGGTTTCATAGCTTTAATGCCCGCCTTTCTGGCATCCAGGACTTGAATTAATCTCTGGATTTGTTCAAGCGCCTGCTTATACATACATACGATAGTATTCTCTTTGACTCCGTACCTCTCGGCCAATGCTTTACATGGTGTCTTATTAAAGAACCGTTCGACGAATACCCTCGTTTTGGTCAATCTAAAATCACCACTTGACCAGGGGATATTGTCCTCCGTCGAAAATTGACTAATTTGGTTTTCATTCATATCTGAGAAGTGAACCTCATGACCTTTTGGATATACAATAATCATGTTTTCATAAAATTTTTCCATTACGCGGTTGTTATCGCGAAGAATGTTCTCTACTTTTTTACATGGTTGTTGGCACACGTTTCTATATTCACAATTCTTACACAGATTTTTATTGCTCGCTACCTCCATAACTATCCCCTCCCTCAACCGAATTCATATTTTCTAGTTGCCTGATTTCATTTACGCTCATAAAACCAGCATCCCGGGCGATCTGATAGGCTTCAAATCTTTCCTTTGTATTAGCCTTCAAAAAGTTCTGGGTTAGGTGTTCGACAAAATATCTCGCTTTCTCTGATTCAGTAAGTAAGCTCTTATGGATTGCTTGCTCTATCCGCTCCATCCATGGTGTCAAAGTATGCGTAAGGAATGATCTGTTCTGTTCTGTGACATTGCTATACGTGGATCTCTCGTAATCCATAACCAGGTTCAAGGGCACTCTATATGCTCTCGCAATTTCCACAACCGAGAATTTCTGACTCTCTATCAACTGGCTGTCCTGGGGAGATACGCCCACGGATGTCCATTTTAGATCATTGTCCAGGATAGCCACCTTGTGATGCTTCCCTGAACCTTGGTAGCCAAGATTCCAAGAATCTCTGAGGTTCGCCACCCCTTGTGTAGTCAAAGAATGTGATGTGGATAGAACTCCCCCGGGGCTTGCATCGTTCTTAAAGTAGTTAGCCGAGTAATCCGATATAGCCTTGGAATGGCCAAACGTATCTCTAAGAAGCGTCAAAGGTGAATACCCCATGATACCATCAGAAGATAATCCACGGATATGCAATATATCTTGCATTGCATATATCTTTTCAGGCCCTTCAGGACTTTGATATGTGTAAACCAACTCCCGATTCTCAACCTCAACCTTTATTCTGTCCGGGTGCAGCGGCCATAGTGCAACCACTTCACCGGATACACGCTCTATGAGACAAAAGGCATTTCCCCTTAGGCATAAATGGCCCATAAGAAGCTCTCTGAGCTCCAAGCTAGTCATTATTGGATTAGGCTGGTCATGGAGTAAGGGGTATAAAGAAAAGCCTGTAGCTCGCTGTTTATCGCCATCAGGAAGCCTTTCATAAGTTATCAAAGGCAAACTTGCTATTGATTCCGCAAGAACTCGGATACACGCATAAACTGCCGGTATTCCAAGGGCCACCGTCTCAGTGACATTGATGCCGGAACTTGTTGGCCTGTCCAGGAATTTATCGAGGTTCGCCCAGTTCCGTCGTTTGAACATGTTAAATAATCCCATGATATATCCTTTCAAAAGGAGGGCCGAAGCCCTCCCCATATAATTATCTTGCTTCCAAATTTACGCACCATCCAAGGTCATCGCCGTTTCTAGGACTAACTACACCCGACCAGCTTGATTGACCATCGAATCTGACAAGAACTCTGTAACTCATGAGGTCGTATGTCCACCCGGGGATATTTGATTTTTCAAGTTTCACATCCCGCCTGAGGCCCATTGCATATTGAGAAAGGTCAACAAAAATGAGGTCATTTAAGTCACCTAATATTGGAAGATTCGGGGTAAACAAAACTTCCCGGCCAAAAATTTTAAACTGCCCGCTACCGTCCTGGAACAGATTCACGGTAGAACCACCGGCTCCAACTGCAAGGCTGCATGTTAGAAGTTGAGGAATTATGGTTTCATTTCCGATCCATACGGCTTTACTCCTGCCTGCTGGATACATGCGAGCAAACATTTTACAAAGATTTTCATAAACCAAAGTATTTGGATCTTGGCCAGTTTCCGCCGATGCAGTAACTACACCGGGGCTGTTCACCACGCCTAGCGGCTGGCCTCCACCGATTCCCTGCAAGAGATAATAATCCATACCAAGGCTAAGGCTTCTACGCATAGCAATCTCTAGTTGAGCATCAAATCCCAAACCATCCTCAACAAGTTCGTTAGAGGCATCAACAAATATAGCTCCTTTTTTTGCTGCAAGTTCTATGGCTCGCAGCTTGCCCGTCTGTTTAGTTCCCGGTGCTTCCTCAGCTAAAAACTCCATTTCAAAGCCGCCATAATATTCGCCGGCGGACTGATCCGCACCATCCCAGCCGGGCACTTTTCTTGTAGCAGATGTCATGGGCCATACAACGCACCTTGGGCGAATTATTTCGTTCGGAAGGGAATCATCAAGCCATTGGGCTGCAAGAGGTTCGGGAACGGAAAAACCGCCTGCGGATGGAGTTCCTTCCAGCATTGTAGCCCTGAACCTTTTTATCTCATCTTCATTGACTTCCAACTTCCGGCCTTTATTAAACATACCGGCAAAGGTTCTGTCATAAGCCGGGCCACCAGCCGGGGTGATTAACTGCCGATCCTCTTTTTCATGGATCTCAGGTTTAAAATTCTCATCCTTGCCCTTGTTTTTTTCGACCATATCAAAGGCTTCTATCCTTGAATCCAAAGACCGAATTTCAGATTTTAACTCTTCCATTTTGGCTTCATCCTCACCACTCTTGGCAAGTTCTGCCAATTCCTCTACCACCTGTTTTTTCCTTTTCAACATATCGTTTTTGTCCATTTTTTTTCCTTTCTCATTAAAGTTTCTACCAATTCCCACCGTGGGATCTGCGGGTGCCGCTACAAGTGAACACTCATACGGCATCCATTTCGTGACGGTATATCCGCCTTTTTTCTTTTCTCTTTGCTTCACTACGTATCCGATGGAAACATTTCGTAAAATTCCATCTTTTATATCTTGCCAGATATCATTTGCCGTTTTACTGAACCGCAACACACCGCGTAGTTTATCGCTGACTACCTTCAGGCCTTCGGCAACTCCGACTGGAAGCATCCGGTCATTATGCGCAGTAAGCAGCGGAAGAGGTGCCCGGCTCAAGTCTATTGCATCAGGCTCATGACTGAGCACTTCTTCACCGTCATATCGCTTGACCGGATATGTACTAGAGAGAGATGCCTCAATAGTCCGGTCATCCTCACTCCGGATTTCTCCGATTTCAATTTGAAAATTTCGTGCTAATTTATTATTCATTTTTACTCCTTTCATTTTGGGTTATTCAGGCAACAAAAAAGGGCACATGTGGAGGTGTGGCCCCACACGGCCCTTTTTTTGCTTTCGGTTTGGGTAGCTAATCCTTACCGGCCTGAGTCAATTACATAAAACTATAAAAATGCAATCATCGGCGTTACCTCCTTCTTTTGGTTTCTGACTGCGCCATCTAGGGCCATGATAGATGCAGTAACCATGTCTATTTTTTCACGGCTTCTTTTTTTACTTGGTTTTAGATTTCCAGCACTGTCACTCTCACAAATAACGTTTCCAAAACACCACCTAAGCACCGGATTCTTTTGAAATATAACACGCTGTTCAAGGATCAATTTTTCTAATTCTTTTGTGGGGGGACTCATGCTGGCAAAGCCCTGGCCAAACTCAATAACTGGAATATCTATTTTTTCAATTTCATAGATGATTTTTTGACTTCCCCATCTGTCAAAAAGAAGACCTTTTAGCCCATACTTTTTTGCAAGCTCATCTATTTTTTTCAGGATAAAAGCATAATCCACTACCGCCCCAGGAGTAGCCTGGATATATCCTTGCTTTTCCCATAATTCATAAGGCACTCTGTCACGCTTAGAACGCTCCCGTATTGCATTTTTTGGACACCAGGCATAGGATAATATGTAAAAGGGTTCATTCTCTGATTCTGGGGCAAAGCAGAGGCTCAGGGCGCTTAAGTCTTGTGTACTGCTCAAATCTAAGCCTGCATAGCACTCCCTGCCCGTTAAGTCCGGGATATTCCCCTCGCATAGTTCATAATCCGTTGTAGCTATCCACCTCTCGGCAGCATCTACCCGCTGGTTTAGATAAAGCCCTCGAAAGACAGCCTCTTTTGCTGGTATTTTTTTTGCCTGCTCTGCAAAATTCCGCATTTCCTCTAAGGAACGAAAATCGTTCAGTGCCGGGTTGCAGGCGAACCATGTAGATTCATTCCATATATCCGCATCCTCAGGCGCAATATACATAGCACTATAAAAAGTGGGATCCGGGGGGAGAGTACCTTCTTGAATTTTTAGGGCATAGTCCACCAACTCTGACATTATGTGGTTCGGTTCTGGACTCTGTGTTGATATCACCACCATAAGAGGTTCTTTCCGTGCACCTGTGCCAGTGGTTAAGTTGTCAAAAAGTTCTCTATCCTTAGACTGAGCAAGCTCATCAAACACCATAAAAGATGGTGAGAGACCATGTGCTTTTCTAGCATCTGAAGACAACGCATTGTATTCGGATCCGGTCTCAAGGTCTGTTATTCGTTTGTGAAAAGACTGTATATGACACCTTTTCTCAAATTCCGGTATACGCAATATAATTGCTTCCATCTCTCGAAAAATGATGCTGGCTTGTTCTCTGTCTGATGCCGCACTAAATACCTGGCCCCTTGGTTCGGCTTCCGGGCCTAGCAGATGACATAGAGCAAGGGCGGCCGCAAGACTTGTTTTCCCATTTTTTCTAGGTATCGTTATGAGGGCAGTTCTCACAACACGCTTTTTGTTCTTGACTTTATAGATATTTTTTATTATATCTCTTTGCCAGGGCCTGAATTTCAAAGTAGTACCCGCGAGGGTGCCAGATGTTACAGGCAGGCATTCACAAAACTTAATTACCCGTTCAGCGCGAGAAAGCCCCTTCCTCTCCCACGGAGGCTTCCCGCGCCATTTCTGAACGGTTTTGGCTGCTTTTTTAGCTGCTGATTCTGGTCCTCGCTTGCCCATACGTGAAAATTAACTCTCAGTTGCGCTACCAACTCGGTTGTTTTCCCTCGGTAGCTGATGATTTCCGTTAGTAATGATAAACATTTCCTCCTCTTTTCTTAGCCTCCACTTTGGTTTTCTTGTTATGGCATGCTCTACATAAACTCCGCGCATTATTCTCATCAAACCGTGCCCCACCATCTTTCAATTCGTGTATATGATCCACAATAACTGCCCGCACCGTGTATCCATCAGCAAGGCATTGCTCACATAAAGGATGGTTACTGATGTACCAGTTTCTAAACCTTCTCCACTCAGGGGAGACGTAAAACGCATCTGCCACTTTGTGTGCTGTCTTAGGCTGATGTACCTTGCAGTATGCACTCCCCGGTAATGCTAGGTTCTTGCATGGAAATGCTGCACAATATTTTTTCGTCTTATCCGGCATAGACACCTTGTAATTTGTAACGCTTTGTAACGCTTTGTTATACTCTGTAACGCATGTGTAATGGCATGTAACGCATAACATGCACAAAGAGTTAACATAGTTATCATAGTTAACAAATAGTTATCATAAAGTTATCATAAGTTATCATGGAGAACTAAACCGTATTAAATATGTGTGTGTGAGGCGGCCTTTTGATGGCCGCCCTAATACTACTGGTAATTTATATAATAGTAACGCCAGCGTTACTTCATAACAAGTATAAGATAAAAGGCACTTTGTTCAATGCTGGTCAAGGTTTCCACCATTTTAACTATTCTTTCAAGTAACATTAGTGTTACACCATATTAGTCTTTTTACGTAATGAGGTAACGTTTTCGTTACTGGATGGAGTAACGTTTTTATTACCGATGTTTGAACTTTTCTTCTGCCAATACAAAGCAAATCCACGTCCTTTTCTATCGTCTTTCGGCATAGTAATCTTTTTAAACGTATCCGTTCCCCATGTGCGCCACCTCTCGCTAATGGCATATTTGCTTTTATCACCCTTAACGCCTCCACTTCCCGGATGTTCTACATCAATAAAACCATGCTCTACAAGCTCTGCGAGGGCACGCTTAAACCTCGGTCTGGTTATGCCTTTAGCTAAAGCCTCGGCATAAGAAAATATTAATTCTCCATTATTAGTGATGACCCATTCTTTCTTTCTGCCAGCAGGCGTTTTAATTTTTGCTAATTGACACTTCAGACAAAAATCAAAGTAAACTGTTTTTGCTATCCCGTTTAATCCTCGGAATGCCTCCGATTTCAGGAGTCTTTTTTCAATTACGATGTAGTCGCTGGCCATCTATGAGCCCCCTATCCAAGCTCGAAAAAGCAGCGGGCAGGGTGAGGGGATAGGCCCCACCCTGGCCCTCGAAAGGGCGTCCCGCTGAAATTGTTTTAAAATGATAGTTCATCTTCTAGTTAGAATTATTAGCAACCTTCTCAACTTCCCATTTCTCCAAGTCTGCAAGGCGCCACCTCGTACAGCCAGGTGATAATTTCACCGGCAGAGGAAAAACACCCAAGCTGAGCCACCGCCACACCGTCGTTCTATTTACGGAATACCTCTCCGCGGCCTGTTTGTCGGAAATAAAAATACTCTCCATGTAAAAATCCCCTTGTTTGAATTTGCTGTAAACAATTCATTTGAATTCATGATAAAGAAAATAAATAACTGAACAAGCGCAGAATGCGCAAAATGCACAAAAAATTCATTTCCTGAATAAATTCATTAGGAGATATTATAAGAAGGGTTCTTTAATGAGGCAAAGACAGATAAGACAAAATAGACAAAATAGACAAAAAATAATAAACAGAACGAAAAAAGAAAGATTTTAAGGGGTAGGAATTGCTTTTTTTTGCATGGGTATCACTGTAGCCTGGGTGCCCTGAACCTTATTGATATATGCCGCCCATGCCTCCATAAGCCGCCGCCGTTTACTAAAGAGATCGCCACGCCTGTATGCGGCTTCAACTGCATTTGATATCGCATGTCCTAGGGCCTGCTCTGCCACCTCCCGCGGATAGTTTGTATTCTCTGCGGCCCAATCTCTAAACGTGCTCCGGAAGCCATGAGGCACAGCATCAACTTTCATACGCTTGCATACGGCACTGATACTCATATCAGATAAAGGCCCGCCTCTAGGGGCCGTAAAGATAAATTTACTTCCCTCAAAGCGGGGAAGCTCCCTAAGCAATTCTATGGCATCACCCACCAACGGCACCTTATGCTCTTTATGGGTCTTGGTGTGCTCGGCCGGGATAGTCCATATCTTAGCATCAAGGTCTATTTCATTCCAGGTAGCAAGCCGCACCTCTCCACTTCTGCAAGCCGTCAATATGATGAACTCTAATGCCCTGGCCCCTATTCCCTCACGTTGCCTAAGCTCCACCATAAAGGCCCCGATATCTTTCCATGATAATGCTGGCATGTGCCGGACTTTTTTTATCTTATTGGGTAGCGGTAATAATGCTTCTAAATGCCCCTTCCATCGTGCAGGATTATCCCCTCTCCGATATCCCGATATAATGGCCCAGTTAAAAACCTGTTCTATCCGTTGCCGAAGTCTTGTAGCTGTCTCGGTTTTATCTTTCCATATCGGTTGGAGAATATCCAAAATATTTGACAAGTCAATTTTATCGATTGCCATCCTTCCGATAACAGGAAAAGCATATTTTTCTAAAGTCGATATCCACTGCTTGGCATGTTTGGCACTTTTGAACTCAGCTACCTTTTTTGCATGGCATTGGCGTGCTGCATCTGCGAATGTAAAAAAATCACTTTGTGAGGCCCTCAGAGCCTCTACAATCGATTTTCTCTTTTCT
The DNA here is from genome assembly GCA_964393665.1 of uncultured Desulfobacteraceae bacterium. GTDB lineage: Bacteria > Desulfobacterota > DSM-4660 > Desulfatiglandales > B25-G16 > M55B121. Next base: position 27,994 of record CAYMVB010000135.1, read on the forward strand.
ATGGGGTCAACACCTTGCCCTATTAATTCTTTTGCATCCCTGGCCCTCTCACGTGCCTTAGCGAGAGATACCTCTGGATATCCACCAAGTCCCATGCTGCGCCGTTTATTCCCAATAACAGTCCTCAGCACCCATGATTTCGCACCTGACTCCTTGACAAAGAGTAGTAAACCTGCTATATCTCCAACCGCAAATTTACCTTTTTTTGTAATATATCTTATATCGAGGGCAGATAATACTTTGGCTTTTTTGGGCATATTGTTTAACTCCTTTTTTTTATTGTAAAAATGGAATTTTTTAAAAACAGGGAATCGAACTCATAATTCGCCATACGTTCTACCATAAAATATATAACTTATTAAAACTAATTGCAACAGAAAAAAACAAAAAAAATAATATAAGCAATAGAAAATGTAATGATATGAGTTAGTTATTAAGACAATATGCAACAGGTAAAAACACCAGGAGAGCCGTCACCCTCTCCGCCAAACATTAAATCTTTTACAAAAATTTTCTATAAAAAGATGCCCAAACAGCACATTTTTAAGATAATAAAAAATGCACTGTTACCTTGCTTATAAAGAGTTAATAAACTTCGATTTTTCTTTACATTCTAAAGGGCTTAAAGTAAAAAGGCATCTTTAGGGTTTTAAATCTTAGAGGTTAGCTGTTGGGAAAAATAAGCATGTATAGAAACGTGGCCAGCAATTCATTTCTTTATTGAAAACGAAAAACATAAAAGAAGTTTATTTTCAAGGTAACAACTTCATTTAAAGGGCACAAATATACCAAGAATTACAGAAGGTACTGGCTTATATTTATTTAATCATTTGATTTTTCATTTAGCCTCTGGAGAGATGTCCGAGCTGGCTGAAGGAGCGCGACTGGAAATCGCGTGTACTGCCAACAGCGGTACCGAGGGTTCGAATCCCTCTCTCTCCGCCATCAAAAAAGTTGTCCTTTTCCATGGCTGTTGCCATCCCCTCTCCATCTGAGGAATGTCTTCGCCATCCGTAACCCGGTCGTTTCCTGCGGGGGCGGCCCTTTAATCCGGAGAACCCCCACACCATGGCTTACCAGGTATTAGCCAGAAAATGGCGTCCTCAGGTGTTTCAGGACGTCATTGGTCAGGAACATGTTGCACAGACCCTGATGAATGCCATCAAGACCGAGAGGCTGGCACATGCCTATCTCTTCAGCGGACCGAGGGGTGTGGGGAAGACCTCGGTCGCCCGGATTTTTGCCAAGGCCATCAATTGCAATCAGGGGGAACCAGGGGTCCCCTGCAAC
>CAYMVB010000136.1:0-9231 GCA_964393665.1 uncultured Desulfobacteraceae bacterium
AAAGGTTTTTGCCCTTGACACGCAATAATGAATTTCCTTATATTCTTTAGCGATAAATCTATTCTTATTATCAACCACATTGATAATGAAAAAGAAAAGGGTAGAGGTATGCTCTTTAAAATTTATCAATTCACTGCACCTGCAACCCAAAAGGTGAGCAGGAGACATTCGAAACGTAAAATATTGAGCAGGTTTTACTTTTACATTTTACTATAACTCGGGAAAATAAAAAAAGGAGATTCTATGAAAGAAGTTGTTATTGTTTCTGCATGCAGAACTGCAATTGGCGCCTTTGGTGGAAGTTTAAGAGATTTAAACGGGGCTGTTATTGGAAGTGTTGCGATGAAAGAGGCTATAAATCGTGCTGGCATTAAGGTCGATATGATTGATGATGTGCGGTTTGGATGCTGCCTTGAGCCTACTGATGCGCTTAATGTGGCCAGGGTTTCAGCCCTTATGGCAGGCATACCAGATAACATACCAGCAGTAACGGTAAACAGGGTCTGTATTTCTGGAATGGAGGCAGTAATCTCCGGCATGGCTATGATACAGGCAGGCATGGCGGATATTATACTGGCCGGCGGTGTAGAGCACATGTCTGGCACCCCTTATACAGTTCAGGGAGCCCGGTGGGGATACAGACTCCAGGATCAAGTCCTTGTAGACTCGCTTATACACGGCCTTCACTGTGGTTCACATCTTATTCCTCATCCCGAGGAAGGCCCCGTGAAAGAGGGACTCCCTCTGGATCTTTTTAAGGGAAAGCCCTATATTATGGGTCATACCGCGGAATTTGTTGCCCAGATGTATAATATTAGCAGAGAAGAAATGGACGAGATAGCCTTAAGAAGTCATAATAACACTGAAAGGGCAACACGTGAAGGCGATTTCAACGAGGAAATTGTCCCGATAGAAGTGCCACAAAGAAAAAAGCCACCACTCATCTTCGATAAGGATGAGCATTTTCGTCCCGGGCTTACTATGGAGCAATTAAGCAAGCTTCCAGCAGCCTTTGTCCCAAAGATTGGAAAGGTTACTGCCGGCAATTCCTCAGGAATAAATGATGGCGCAAGCGCTATGGTAATCATGTCAGGGGATAAGGCAAAGGAGTTAGGAATATCACCTATAGCCAAGATTGTTGCAACCGGAAGGGGTGCATGTCACCCATCTGTTATGGGACTTAGCCCGGTAGCGTCAGTTAAGAACCTCTTCGAAAGAAACCCTGATATAAAACTGGAAGACTTTGAACTTATTGAACTAAATGAGGCATTCGCCTCTCAGTACTTAGGTTGTGAAAGGGAGCTAGGCCTGAATCGAGAGATAACGAATGTTAATGGATCAGGGATAGGGTTAGGTCATCCAGTTGGTTCAACCGGCAGCAGAATAATGGTTACCCTTCTTTACGCCATGAAACACAGGGGAAAAACCCTTGGTCTTGCAACCCTTTGCGGGGGAGGGGGAGTTTCCATGGCCTGTGTGTTGGAAATGCTGTAAAGCGATGTAATTACCGAGAGATCAGGGGCCAGAGGACAGAGATCAGGCTTCAGGGTAAATCCGGCTTAATGCTTAATGTTCAGGGTTCAGGGTTCAAGGTTCAAGGTTTACTGATAATTGCCGGGGCTCAGGGTAAATCTCTTTTCTCTGGCGCACAAGTACTCCATCATTACCATGGGGTGCAGATACCAGTAAGTATTCTGCTGTGGTTGCCCTTGAGGGCGGTTTGTGTCATGCCAATCGGGAGATCCCGACGGGCACAACAAATAAAAACTCTGTGAACTCTGCATGCCCCGTGAAATTTTTACCCGGTTAAATTTGGAAACTATTTAACTGGGGCGCAGCAAAGGTTATGGATATAACCTATTTCACTGGGGTGACTCTGTGGTGAATAAGCTTTTTTGTAAAACAGTTGTTCTCAAAGATATTTGTTCGTGACTTCACGAATCACGTAGAGCTAAATACAATAGGCGTTTGGAGTACCAAAAGTGACTTTGGATAAGGTCTATACGTAGTTACTGCGCAGGCAATCAGATAAGGCTATCTGCCCATTTAATCGAATCCAGGTAACATGAGGGAAGCTTATCTTCATTTATCCCTACCACTGCCGCTGCTTCTGGCATTTTTTCCCAATCCCCTGTTTCATAAAATATAGCAAGCGTTAAATATTTTTTTAATTCACCGGTATTATACAAAAGCACGTCCTTTATCTCTCTTGATAGGGGCAGCTTTTTCATTATATTTTCCATTGAATCGTCCATGATGGCATCAATTAATGAAAAAAGTCCTACGACAAAAAGCTCCGAGCCAGGTATACGAGAGTTAACTGCTTCTCCAATCATTTCACATAATCTAGCCCTGATAACAGACCTACGTAATAACTCATTAGGCTTTCCATGTGATAAATCCGCCATTGCAATAATAGAAAGAAACCGCCTTATTCTCCTCTCCCCTAAAAGTGTAATAGCTTGCCTGATAGATGAAATTTTCCTGACTCTTTTGAAATAAGCTGAATTTATATACCTGAGTAATTTGTAAGATATGGCTACGTCCCGGCCAATTAGCCCTTCAAGCATTTGAAAATCAATCTCCTCCTTATTCGCCTCTACCATGATATTAAGGATATTTAATTCGGAGGCTGAAATGTCTTTCCCTTTTATTATCTCAGGCTTACAGAAAAAATAACCCTGAAAATATTTAAATCCCATTTCAAGGGCCTTTGAAAATTCTTCATATGTCTCTATCTTTTCCGCCAAAAGATGGGCATCATATTTTGATAATCTTTTTATATCTTCCTGAATTTCTTCGTAAGGGGTTGATCTGAAATCTATTTTTATTAGATTTGATATAGATATTAAAGGTTCCAATTCGGATCTGTAATTAAAATCATCCATTGCCAGCATATATCCATCTCGTGTAATATCACGGCAGGCATTTACTACTTCTAGCTCCGGTCTAACATCCTCTAATATTTCTACCACTATCTTATCCTTGGAAAACATCAAAGGCGCCTTTTCAAGCAGCATATCCTCAGTAAAATTGATAAATGCCTTTTTTCTTCCCGTGATTTTTTCAATGCCTATGGACAGAAAGCTATCAAAAAGAACCTTTGATGTAGCTGAATCTCCATCTATGTCAGGAAAGGTATTTGTAAGGCTATCTCTAAAAAGAAGCTCGTATGCATAAACTCTCTTATTTTTTTTAAAAATAGGTTGTCTTGCTACATATACATCCATCAGAAAGCACCTAAAATATCTTTAGTGAAGTGGATGGTCCTTGCATAGAACTCTTATAGAACAAAAAAGTAGGCTAATAAGTAAAAGATACATATCAGTAAGCAGGCCAAAATTGTCCTTGACCAAAAAGCTGAAACTCCATATACTCCAGCCAAACATAAAATATTATACCATGCTGTGTATATAAGCAAATTATTTATCTGAAAATTGGATTTAACTATCTATAAAGGAAACTCATGATAGGTATATCAAAACTTTATTGCGGTACTGTAGAGGCTTCTGACCCTATACGATATGGAAGAAAATCGAAAGACCTTCCGGCCCATCTTTTACAATTCTCTTCCGATAAAAAACCCGTCGTGGTGTGGAATATAACAAGGGAGTGTAATTTAAACTGTATCCACTGTTACGCAAGGGCGGTTCATCACCGTAACGAGAACGAATTGACAACCCAGGAAGGATTTGCCCTCCTTGATGACCTCGCTGAGTTTGGGGCTCCCGTTATTCTGTTCTCCGGGGGAGAGCCTACCGTGAGACCGGATTTAACAGAATTAGCTAACTACGCTGTAGGTAAGGGAATGAGGGCGGTTATTTCATCCAATGGTACCCTTATTGATAAAAAAATGGCGGGTGAATTAAAAAAGGTAGGCGTATCTTACGTAGGCATAAGCCTTGACGGACTGGAGGAGGTAAATGATCATTTCAGGGGAATGAATGGTGCCTTTAAAATGGCCCTTCAAGGAATAGATAATTGCCGCGAGGCAGGAATAAAGGTAGGCTTGAGATTCACCATAAACCAGTCCAATAAATCTGAGGTGCCTGGCATTTTCAACCTTATGGAAGAAAAAGAAATAGAACGGATATGTTTCTACCATCTCGTCTATTCAGGGAGGGGATCAGACCTTATAGATCAGGATCTTTCACATGAAGCAACCAGGAAAATGGTTGACCTGATTATTGACAAGACAAAGGATATGTATGACAGGGGAAAGGTAAAAGAGGTCTTAACTGTTGATAATCATGCAGACGGACCGTATCTATACTTGAGGATGCTAAGAGAAAAAAACCCCAGGGCATCAGAGGTCTTAAAATTATTAAAGATGAACGGAGGAAATAGTTCGGGAAATGGAATAGGCTGTGTAAGCTGGGATGGTGAGGTTTACGCAGATCAATTCTGGAGAGAGCATAGCTTGGGGAATATCCGTAAGCGCCCATTCAGTCAAATATGGTCTGACAAAACTGATCCTTTTATAAAAAAACTTAAAGATAAAAAGAGATATGTCAAAGGAAGATGCTCAAATTGCAAGTGGCTGGATGTTTGTGCGGGTAACTTCAGGGCAAGAGGAGAATCTGTCAGTGGAGACATATGGGGAGAAGACCCGGCCTGTTATCTTACTGATGAGGAGATAGGAATAGGCTAAGATGTTATCCAAAATAAAAAACTTGTTTATATCCTTTTTTTCCTCCTTAAAACTTACTATCGTACTTTTGCTTATCATAGCAATTGTGTCAATTTTAGGCACAGTTATACCGCAAGGTGTTGATGTCTCGGGAAAAGTAGAATCTGATCTAGTAAACACATGTAAGTTTCTTCAGTTATTTGATGTTTACCATTCCCTATGGTTTATCCTGCTCATGGTGCTTTTGTCCCTTAACCTTATTGTATGCTCATTAAAAAAAGCCCCTGCAGCCTGGAAGCTTTACAACATAATCCCCTCTCCTGACAGGGAAAAGCCCTTTGAAAATCTTCCCTTAGATAGGACATTGAGGCTAAAAAAAGATAAGGACCACGTAACAGACATTGTAAAAAATTTACTTTTAAAAAAATTTAAACGGTTTAGGAAAAAAGACTCAGATGAAATCACCTTTATGTATGGTGAAAAAGGTGCATTCTCGCATTTCGGTGTCTACATTATTCATGTAAGCATTCTGATCATCATCGCGGGAGCGATTGTAGGTTCCTTAATGGGCTTTGAAGGCATAATGAATATACCCGAAGGAGAATCTACTAACACCGCACGCATCGTAAGGCCTAATACGGTTAAAAAGTTTGATTTTACCGTCAGGTGCGATAGCTTTTCAATTGAATATTATAGCAATGGAATGCCTAAGGAATACCGGTCAAACTTAAGTTTTATTAAAGACAATAAGGTGGCTTACCAGGGCCCTCTGTTAGTCAATCATCCAATAACCTTTCAAGATATAAGGTTTTATCAGGCAAGCTATGGAAAAATGCCGGGCGGTAAGGCACATCTTACTATAAAAAAAGGCGATGAGAATCCCAATCAATTAACAGCCATGCAAAATGATTCGTTTTACTTTAAAGAAGAGGACGCGGCAATAACCATAGAAAGGGTCGAAAAAAATTTCATGAATATTGGTCCCGCAGTCCTCATTGCAGTGCAAACATCCGATACCAATTTCACCTTCTGGGTAATTAAAAACGTAAGCAGATTAAAATCACAAATACCAGGGCTTTTAGAAAAGTTTCCCAAATTTGACCCGGGAAGTTTTAAACCTTATAATTTCACACTTACCGAGATAGAAGATACGTACTATACGGGCATTCAACTTAGTCATGACCCGGGAGTCTCTATTGTGGCAACAGGCTCCTTTATTATTATCATTGGCATTTTTGTAACCTTCTTTTCTTCACATAAAAAGATTTGGGTGCGGGTTGAAGGAGAGGGGGAACAGGTCAAACTATCCGTTGCAGGTACAAGCAGCAAAGACCCGGTTGCTTTGCAGCGGGAGATAGACAATATATTAAAAAATATAAAAAATGAATTGGGTGAAGCATGATAATTAACACGGTAATACTTAGCTGGGTGACCTTTGTATATTTTTTAGCCTCCATTTTCTATGTTCTAAAACTGGTTACAGGCAAACAACTCCCGGGTATCATTGCAACATATATTTCTCTCTTTGGCATTATAGTACAAACCATAGCATTACTATTGCGCTGGATTGAATCATATAAGCTTGGGATTGGGCATGCGCCCCTTTCTAATCTTTATGAGTCTCTCATATTTTTCGCATGGGTTATCGTTTTGCTATATCTTATCATAGAATGGAGGATTAAAAGCAGGAAGCTTGGTGCGTTTATTATTCCCTTTGCATTTATAGCCATGGCATTTGCCTCCTTTTCACCAAATGTTAAAAGCCGGATACAACCATTGATTCCTGCCCTGCAGAGCAACTGGCTTATTAGCCATGTAATAAGCAGTTTTTTAGGATATGCCGCCTTTACAATTGCATTTGGACTTGCGCTTATGTACTTTTTAAAAGGAGATGGGGAGGAAAGAAAAAAAGGCTTTTTTCCCAGGATACTGCCCTCTAAAAATATCCTGGACGAACTTGCCTATCAGAGCATTGTTATGGGCTTTATCTTTTTAACCCTTGGAATAATTACAGGCTCAGTGTGGGCTTACTCCGCATGGGGCTCATATTGGAGCTGGGACCCTAAAGAAACATGGTCTTTAATCACATGGCTAATCTATGCGACAATACTGCATTCACGATTCGTCAGGGGGTGGAGGGGTAAAAGAATGGCTATAATGAGTATGATTGGATTTGCCTCTGTGCTTTTTACATATTTCGGTGTTAATTACCTTCCAGGTTTGCATAGCTACTTTTAGATACTAAATGATGATCAAATCAATAATATTCTGGGTTTTCTTAGGGGTTCATACAATACTATGGGCATCTTCCGGCATTCTCCTCTCCTTGTTTGCCAAAAACGACAAGATAATACATTTTTATATTGCAGTTCCATGGTCAAGGATTATACTCTGGTTTTCAAATGTACGTGTAAAAATCAGGAACCTGGATAGAATAGATAAAAATCAATCCTGTATTTACATTCCAAATCATCTCAGCTTCTTCGACATCTTTTCCCTTCTTGCGTACCTTCCGGTCAACTTCAAATTTATCCTTAAGAAGGAACTCATGAGGCTCCCAGTCTTCGGCTGGGCGGTTAAAAGGGCAGGCTATATAAGTATTGACCGCTCTTCCCCCTCAAAAGCGAGATACACCTTTAAACAGGCAGTGAAGATGATTCAATCTGGAAATTCAATAGTAATATTTGCTGAGGGAACAAGGAGCAAGGACGGCACTCTCCAACCATTAAAGAAAGGGGCATTTCAGCTGGCTATAGCATCTGGTTCTCCTATAGTGCCAATAGCAATTAAGGGTAGCAATACTATCTTGAAAAAAGGAGACTTTAAGATAAAAAGCGGGGTTATCAATATGCAAGTCGGCCAGCCTATTTTAACAACGGGCTATACTGCAAAATCAATCTCAGGGCTAATCGAAAAGGTTACCGTATCATTGCGTGAAATGCTCGAGGAAAAAGATTGATTTACCGTGCACTATAACCTGATAAGAGAATTTTTAATAGCGAATCAAAAAATTATTTACTACAGTTGTTCGGGATTTAATAGGTTCTCTCCACTATGAACCGATTTAATTCTAAGAGAGATTCTTTTGCCAGGGAATCCGGGAACATAGCGAGATTTGTCTCTGCCATTTGAGCATAATGTTGCGCCTCATCCCGGCATTTACTGATAATACCGTTACTATTAACCAGCTCTATAAATTTTATGTAGTCCTTTTTTGACGTCTTTGCGCTTTTAAACAAACTCTGAAGTCTATTTTTCTCTTCTTCACCCAAATTGACGAGTAGATATATTAATGGAAGTGTGACCTTTCCCTCTCTTATATCATTCCCTTCTGGTTTTCCTGTTTCCTTTTCATTAGAAACGTAATCGAATAGATCATCTATAATCTGAAAGGCAATACCCATATTGAGACCGAATCGCCTTAGGGATCGAATAGTTTCCTCCTGTCCCCCCGCCAATATCGCTCCACAAGAACAGGCGGCTGAAATAAGCTCAGCTGTTTTCCAGGTAATTATGTTCAAATACCTACTTTTTGTCATTTTTAGGTTATAAGCATTAACAATTTCTAGGGCCTGTCCTTCCGACATTTTGATGGCCGCATCTGAAATCGCCCTTAATAACGTAAAATGGTTTCTATCGATAGCAATTCTAGCGGATCTTGCGAAAAGATAATCGCCCACTAATACTGCCGCAAAATTTCCCCAGATCTTATTAGCCGATGATTTCCCCCTCCTTAATAAAGCATTATCAACTACATCATCATGCAATAAACTTGCCGCATGAACGCATTCAAATATTGTTGAAAGTGAATACATGTCACCTTCATTATAATTACAAAGCTGGCATGATAAGATAAAAAAAAGGGGTCGTAACTTTTTTCCTCCACCAAGGAGGCTATGCCTGCCTATATCCGCTATTAAAGAAACATTAGTGTTAAATATTCCTTCAAGTTCTTGATCAATCTTCGAAAAATACGGGGAAAATTGATCCAAGAATGTAGAGTCATTTTTCATGAACTATATGCCGAAAAATATTCTTTTTTAAAACGTAAACCTAAAGATTGTACGTTTCACGTAATCCTCATTTACCTATATGCTATGTTCTGCCTTTGACCATTATTTAATCAACAAAGACACTATATAAACAATATATGGCATAATTGTCAAAATAATTATAACCCTATACCAACATATAAACTTACAAATGCTGCGCCTTTTGTAAATTAGACATGGGTAAACTGAGTTAAAATATAGATACTACAGGGACTTAACAGCACCTAGTTTCTAATCAAGAAGGTTGCAATAAATAAACACGGACCCTGCGTAAGTAAATTGACATAAGGACCTCTCTGTTTTATTATGCGCAAGGTGGTTGCCTTTCAACGAGCAAGATGTTTTCTTTTTTTGAAATTGCTTAAGATAAATACTATTGTAAGCGTTCACAGGTTAAAAGGTTTCCCGCTGAAAGCGGGATTCAGGGTTGCCTTCCTGCCTATGCATTTGCATACAGGCCTGCCTGTGCGATGCACCTGTCTGCGTGCGGACACGCACAGGCAGGCGCAGACAGGCCTTTAAGCAATTGACATATGAAGGCAAGAAGTA
>CAYMVB010000137.1:0-1674 GCA_964393665.1 uncultured Desulfobacteraceae bacterium
ATATAGTGAGGGTTAATGTCGTTGAGTACCCTGGCTGTTTCTATGGCATGATTTCGCCACATTGACTGCCCGCCTAAACCTGGCATGATATACTCAGACAGCGACATACCTGACTCTATTATCTTTCTGCCGGCATCTACATGCTGGGCCGGTGAAACCCCCTTTTTTATAAGCTTCAATACAGGTCCATAGCCGCTTTCTAGCCCAATATGAATACGGTCAAGGCCTGCCTCCTTTATCTCTTGTACCTCCGAAAGAGACTTCTTGCTCACGGTCCGTGATCGCGAATAGGTGGTTACCCGTTCTAAATCTGGAAATTTCTGCCTCAAAAATCTCAGGCACTCGGCAAGATCCCCTGTCTTCATGATCAGGTTATCGGCATCCTGAAGGAAGCATGCCTTTGTGTCATAATAAAGCCAAATAGCTACACTCTGATAACTGTAACTATAATCGGGGCTGCTTACAATGCGGTTAATAACATCGTCTGTTATAGCGCCACCCTGGCCCATCCTCAATGAAAGATCCTTTATATCATCTGCGCAATCTTTTGCTATCTGGATATCCCTCTTTATTTCCTCTACACTTCTAAATGAAAACGTATCATTTTTATACACAGGGCAGAATAGACACTGATTCCAGGGACAGTTGCGGGTAAATCGTAACAGCAGGCTTTTTGCCTCGTTCGGAGGCCGTATTGGCCCCTGTTCAAAATGTAATGTATCTTTCATAGCTCCTATTTTTGTCTCCTTAATGAATAAAAAACCCCTCGCTTTTTTTCCCCGTAAACGGGATCTCCGCTTCGCTACGACCCCGTTGCTACTTCTTTAACGGGATCTCCGCTTCGCTACGACTCACCAAGATTTTAGTTTACTTTGTCGGAATCCCAGGTCTTGGTCAGGGGGCACAAAAGGGCAACGTGGCAAAGACCTGTCTGCCGACAGGCAGTCACAAAGAAGAAATAATGCGTCTCAAAAACTCTGTGCCTTTGTGCCTCTGTGCCTTTGACCCTAAACCCATCCCTTTTAGGGATAGTATTTGACTTACATAGGCATTGTAAAGCTTACAATTCAATCATTACCTGCCATGTATGGTTTTATTATAATCACCTGAGAGGATTTTTCAAATATTTATTCTGTCTTTGCCCCTTATTGTTGAACCAACATACGGGATTCAGGCCGGAGAGCCTTTGAAAACTCCCTTCTTTTACCCTGTTCTGTAAAAATTGTCATGTATTAAGGGCCATCAAAAAAATTATTTCAATAGATATGGTAACCATGTAGGTTTTAGGTTGAAGACTGAAGACTGAAGTATCTCAAACAACTCGTAATGCTTACATCAAACCATACAGCTCTTCCCTCGGAAACCTTGCGGTCACCCTGCAGGCCAGTAATACCACCTCATCAGCCAGCTCAAGTGCACGGAGTGTTGTGTGATCACGCATATTTTATCCCTATCAGACTTCTACCTTCAGTCTATCTACCTGGGTAGTAACAAAATGAGTAGAAAATATTGTTGTGTGTACATATCAACAAATTGATTTTAGACCAATTGACCGTTTTATAAGAGAGAAGCTTAATTTAATGTAACATTTTAAATCTTAAAAACAAGTTAAAAGATAGCGTTTTTTTATATTAATGGAAAAAGTGCAAAAAGATACAGCTCAGGAAGTTACCA
>CAYMVB010000138.1:0-7082 GCA_964393665.1 uncultured Desulfobacteraceae bacterium
TTAAATTCTCTTGTAATGATACGACTTCTTAGATTGTATAACTCCCTCCTTTATCATACGAAAAAGCTTCTTTTTCTCCCGTTCCTGCCCTGGGAGCAATCTTACTTTTATGGTTAATATGGCTAAGTTTTCATCATATTCAATTTTCCCATTAATTCTTGCCCAGTCTTTTTCCGTTGAGAGCAAAAAATCTGCATTCAGTGATACTTTAAGACCCGCAAGTTCTTTGATTTCATGTTCTTTATAATGTTTGTGATCTGGAAAAGGTTGTGCGTGAACGATAATTCCTCCAAGGTCTTTAATCATGGTAAAAAAATCCTCTGGGCTGGCAAGTCCCGCAAAAGCAATAATCCTCTTGCCGGATAAAAATTCTGGTGTGTATGATTTATTTTTTAGCGGCAGCCAAACTTTTTCTGGAGAATGACTGGCTCTTAAAACTGGTGTTTCCGGGTGCTCCTCTTGTAAATAAGATGAAAAACCATGCGCAGAACGTATATCTTTGCATTTGGTAAGCACAATAATATCAGCCCTCCTTATTTCTCTCATAGGCTCTCTTAAGGGACCTGCGGGCAGCAAAGAATTATTTCCAAATTGCCGTAAGGAATCTATGAGCAAAATGTTTACATCTCTTTTTATAGATACATGTTGATACCCGTCATCTAAGAGGAGAAGCTGCGAATTAAATAATTTTAAGGCTAAAAAACCTATCCTGGACCGTTTCTTCGAGACTAGTACCGGCACTGAGTCTAATTTTTTAGCCAGCAGAAACGCCTCATCACCAGACTCCTCTGATGATACCAAAGTTTTGGTCCCATCAGATACTATGAGAAATTTATGGCTCTTCCTCCTTTTATAACCTCTGGAGAGAACGGCGGTTCTTATACCGTTTCTGCTTGCCCACTTTGCTAACATTACAACAAAAGGCGTCTTACCTGTGCCGCCTGTTGTAAGGTTACCTACGCTGATTACATATGCAGGGAGAGCAACAGTTTCAAAAAAACCAGTCTTATAAGCAAGTAACCTTAATTTTATAGCGAGGGCATAAATGAGGGAAAGCATGTGTAATATAAATAAAAAAATTTTATTTGACTGGATATTTTTATAAATATTTACCAAATTAACGATATTCATGCCGGCCAACAAAACAAGTGTGCAATCATTTCAAGCCATCCTGAAGTTTTTAGCTATAAAACAGTCATCTTTAAAAGATAAAAAAAGCTATACGTAAAACAATGAACCTCATTACGTATAAATTATTTTTTCAAGAAACCTGGGTTCGTCCCTTTAAACCGTAAGCAGGCACCTCTATAACGAATTTAGCTCCTTTTGGCACATTATCTTCAACCCTGACCAAACCATTATGGTCAGCTATTATTTTACTCACAATAGCCAGCCCCAGGCCTGTCCCAGATTTTTTTGTAGAGAAATATGGTTCAAAAAGCATCTCTTTATCTTTATTGGATATGCCTTCACCAGTATCAGCCACTTCAACCCTAACAATGCCTGATGCATCTTCGAAAAAGAGGCTGACAACTATCTCCCCTTTATCAGAAATAGCTGCTACTGCATTATCTAAAAGATTAATCATAACGCGTTTTATCTGTTCCTTATCAAACTTGAATAGGGGAATATCATTGCTCTCGGCAAACCTGAATGCAATATCCTTATGGGAATCTTTGTATAAGAGAATTGCATCTCTAATTATTAATTTTATATCGTATAGGGCTAGTTTTGCAGGGGGCATTCGGGCTAGACTTGAGAATTCATTTACGAGCATTCTAAGTTCTTCCACACTGTTAATTATTAGGCTTGTGCACTCATCAAAAACAGTTCTATCCTCCCCTGATAGCCAGTGGCTATATTTTCTTCTAAGCCTTTGCGCTGAAAGTTGTATAGGCGTCAAAGGATTTTTTACTTCATGGGCAATTCTTCTGGCAACATCTCGCCAGGCAGCCATCCTTTGTGCCCTTTCTAATTCAGTCAAATCTTCAAATACTGCAACGAGGCCAAGGTATTTATCCTGGTCATCTCTTAGTATATTCAAGGATACTAAGAGTTTTAAGTACCTTCGCTTTATGGATATCCCTATTTCCTTTCTTACCGTTTGTTTCCTGAAAATATTTTTATCTGATATAAAATTACTGATAATAGATTTATATTGTGGCCCTAAAATGTCCATATAATTACGCCCAATGATTTCCCTGGAAGAAATATTAAGCATTTTTTCCGCAGATCGATTGATTGTTGAAATTTGACCTTTATTATCTGCTGATATAACTCCAGCAGCAACATTTTTGAGAATAGTCTCCAAATACATCCCTCTCTGCTCAGACTCCTTATTTGTCTTTATTAAGTCTCTATTCACAGCATCAAGAGCGCGCCTACCATCCATTAGATCCTTAGTCATTTTATTGAATGAATCTACAAGTACACCTATTTCATCCCTTGATTTTAACTCTATATGAAAATTATAATCTCCGGAGGCTATCCTATTGGTTGCTGTAGCCAGTTCTTCTATTGGCACGGTAATTCCCCTTGAAAGGTAAAACCCGAACCAAATAGCTGAAAATATAACCAGCAAGGTGACTATAGAAAGGGTAATTAAATGGCTAACCTTAATAGGCTTCTTTAATATTTTTAAGTCCTTGTAACCTTGAAGGCCTTTGTCGATAGTAGCTAACCTGCTGGAGATTAGTTCAGGGATATATTTTTCAAGGACAATTGATCCAATCTGGGCCTTTGTTTCTTCCTGTGAAAATACAGGCACTATTCCTCTTACCAAGTCTCCCTGTGAAGATTTTTCAGTTGCCCTCATATCCGTTGAGTACTTAAAGCTTTTGTAAAGCCTTTCTACATCAAGATCCTTGAATACTTTTAAATTAACCTTGTTATTATATGAAACTGCCCTGGGCCGCAAATCAGAAGAAAAAATCCTGATAGCATCAAGGTTATATTCCCTTCTTTTCTCTTCAATAAAAGATTGGAGGTTATCTGATTCAGGAGAACCCATCAGGTTCTTATGTGTAATGAGTGAGCTAAGGTTATTGCCAAAAGAGATTAAATCATCGCCTATCCTGTTGAAATAATCTTCGCCTACTTCAACAGATTTTTGGAGGGATTGTTCGATCGGAAGACTGAACCAATAATCGGTGGATATTGAAATAAACTGCACTGAAACAAAAAATATTATTACAGTAGGCAACAGGGAGAGTATTAAAAATGCAAAGACAAGCTTCGGCCTGAGACCAAAACCAATAGTTTTACCTTTTCTCTCTAATACAAGCTTAACCAGGTTTCTTATTGTTAGATAGAGAAGAAGTAGCAGCAGTATTACATTTATATTGATGAGTGAGAAAACTAAAATACTATCAGTTATCGGCAGGTCAATTCCAAGATCAAATATTCTGGTTATAAAATAGGTAAGGAGAATTATAATGGGTAATATAATTGCAATACCCGTTATTTCTCTCTTTCGTCTTTTTAAATCATTGCTATTTGATTTGGTATATTTTTTCATTTAATCGGGACTGCATAGCGGAAAAAGTATTTTTGCATTAATGCACAGTTATCAATAATAAAAATTCTGCGTTCCACAGCAACAGATAAACGCAACCTGTAACCTAACCGTATAGGCACATGTTTTTGAATACTACAGGATAGTAAAAATGTTATTTCTAGGTATAATAGCAGGCTATTGACTGCCGAAATTTTATCTTAAAATAGTGAAATTTTTTCCATAATAAAAGAAGAAAGATGCCTTTGCAAGATTTAATAAGCACGAAGATGCTACCTTTCCTTTGTTAGATAGGATTATCGAATGGGGATGAAGATGAAAAACCAGGTAAATTTCATTTTTTTATAGGTAAGAAAACCTTAGTACATTATCAAAATTCTCATTGAGAATTTTTTTATTTACCAGCATACCTCATTTGCACACAAGTTGATGAGCTTTTTGCTTATAAAGTAACCGGCTAAGAAATTACATTTTTCATGTTAGTTTTCGAGTATTCCTTAGCTTATACAATCAATGCTGCATATCGCTGAAAGAATTTGTGCGTTTTTAAAAATGATAAAAATTAAGGATAGAGACTAAAAAAATAATGTGTAAATTTTATGGTAAAGATAAGCCAAGCTCCCCAAAGGATGGAACTTTAATTCTTTTTTCGTTTAATTCTTTTTTTTCCTTAAATTGTAAAATTTCCCAATAATTTTTCTTATCCATAAATTTTTTGAGCAGCTGTTGGTTCAGGGCATGCCCTGATTTTTCTACAACAAAATGCCCGATCACAAGATGCCCTAAGATTGCTAAATCACCTATAAAATCAAGAATTTTATGTCTGACGAATTCGTCTTTATATCTCAGTCCTCCATCATTTAAAATTTTAAAATCATCAACAACGATGGCATTATCTAAGGAACCACCCTTTGCAAGGCCATTGTTTCTTAATATTTTAACGTCCTTCAGAAACCCAAACGTCCTTGCCTTGCTAATATCTTTCACAAAAGTATTCTGCGAGAATGACATTTCATAAACTTGGGTTTTTATTAGTGGATGATTGAAATCAATTTTATAACTTATTTTTAACTCATTCGATGGGTAAAGAGAGACGCGTCTATCTCCGTCTGTAATCTTTACGGCTTTTTTTACAAAGAAGAATTTTTTATAATGATTTTGCATAGAAATGCCGGCATTTTTTATGAGAAAGACAAAGGGGGCAGAGCTACCATCCATAATAGGAATTTCACCTCCATCAACCTGAACTAAAACATTGTCTATACCCATCCCAAAAAACGCTGCCATTATGTGCTCTACTGTAGCTACACTATACCCATTAAAACCTATAGTAGTAGCCATATTCGTCTGGACAACATTATTAAAGGAGGCCTTAACTTGACGGCTAGGGGCCACATCGACACGCTCAAAAATAATTCCGCTATTCGGTGGGGCTGGTTTCATATTCAGTCTAACTTGCCTGCCGGAGTGCAAACCTATCCCTAAACAGCTTATTTCCTCCTTGAGTGTTCTTTGTCTTAAATCCATTATAACTCCTTAAGTTTTTATATTGAAAAGCAGGAATTCGCTAGAATCTCATCAAAAATCAAACTTTGTATAGCAAGTGTTATGCCAAAAGTGGTTTTAGTTTAAACTAAGTATGTTATTTACTATAACTTATTGATTTGAATAGCATTGTATAATTTCATTATGAGATATATTTCTAGCTCATAATTTTATTTCTATTTCATAAATGGATAACTATTGCAAATTTTACACATATGTTGTGCATAGAAGTTACAATATAGTTATTCCAAACTGATAAACATAGTTTATTTTAAATATGCTGCCGCAGACTTCTCTTTCGAAGACGTATGGCCTTTGGTGTTATTTCTACAAGCTCATTATCATTTACATAAGAAATACAGGCTTCAAGGGCAGGTAAAGACGGTGTTGTAAGCACTATATTCTCATCTGAGCCTGCAGCTCGCATGTTACTTAACTTTTTCATCTTTCCCGGATTCACTAACAGATCATTATAACGGGAATGCTCTCCTATAATTTGCCCAGCATAGACTCTTTCACCTGGACCATAAAACAAGCGGCCTCTATCTTGAAGGTTAAATAATGCATATGCGACAGTGACGCAATCTTCCTTAGAAATAAGAACTCCGTTCCTCCTGTTTTGTACTTCCCCTGCGTAAACCCCAAAATCCGTGAACATGTAATTCATTATTCCCATCCCCCTTGTATCTTGCATAAATTCAGAGCGATACCCCAGAAGGCCTCTTGTTGGGATGCGATATACTAAACGGGTTAGGCTGTTTTCACAATTCATATGAAGAATTTTTCCCCTTCTTTGCCCAAGTCTTTCAATAACCACGCCCGCGTATTGCTCCTCTACATCTATTGTGAGTTCTTCAAAGGGTTCGAGAAATTTGCCATCCTGTTCTTTCATTATGACCTGTGGGCGCGTCACCTGAAACTCATAACCCTCTCGGCGCATTCTTTCAATAAGTATAGATAAATGAAGCTCACCGCGACCTGACACATTCATGCCAACTTCGTCCTGGAGTTCCTCTACACAAAGGGCAACATCAGTTAAAGTCTCTCTATTAAGTCTTTCAAAAAGATGGCTAGATGTCACAAATCGCCCCTCTTTGCCTGCAAAGGGTGAATCGTTCGGGATAAAATTCATGGAAAGTGTAGGGGGGTCAATTTTAATGGGATTTAAGGGGGCTGGATTGTTCGGGTCGGTAAGTGTCATACCTACTGTTACTTCCTCCATCCCGGCAACAGCAACTATTTCACCCACTCCAGCAACATCAATTGGTTTTTTTTCGTTTCCTACAAATCGGTAAATCTTGGTTACACGCGCGGGTACAACCACGCCATTGCGCAACGCAACAGAAATTTCTTTATTAATGTTCATTTTTCCCTGCGTAATCTTGCCAATACCCAATCTACCAAGATATGGAGAATAATCAATTGAGCTTACAAGCATTTGAAGCGGGGCATCAGGGTTTCCGATGGGAGAAGGAATGTAAGATATTATCTTGTTCAAAAGAGGCTTAAGGTCTTTTCCGGGTTTATCGATATCTTCAGTAGCAATTCCATGCTTTGCAGAGCAATAGACAACCGGAAAATCTAAAATGTTATCCGGTGAATTTAGTTTTACAAAAAGATCAAAAACCTGATCAACTACCCAAGACGGTCGACCCGAAGGTTTATCAATTTTATTAATAACTACAATAATGGGTATATTCAGGGATAGTGTTTTCTTTAGTACAAAATAGGTTTGCGGCATTGGGCCTTCCTGAGCATCAACAAGCAAAAGAGCTCCATCAGCCATCTTGAGCACGCGTTCTACCTGTCCTCCGAAATCCGCATGGCCGGGAGTATCAATAATATTTACCCAATAATTGCTGTATTGAAAAGAGCCATTTTTTGAGGTAATGGTTATCCCCCTTTCTCTTTCCAGATCCATAGAATCCATTAGTCTCTCAGCAACAATAAGGCCTTTCCTGAACAAGCCACTTTGATGAAAAAGCTGGTCAACAAGGGTTGTTTTGCCATGGTCCACATGGGC
>CAYMVB010000139.1:0-12127 GCA_964393665.1 uncultured Desulfobacteraceae bacterium
ACATCATTCCAGCCAAAGGTACCTTTGGCCATGAGAACATTTTTTGATTTTTCCACCACGCCGTAGTCTATGGATATGGATTCCATATCCTGATAGCAGCTTTTTATTGTCTCCGCCTCATTTTTTGAGCCAAGAGCGGGCTTTATCTTCATAAGGCATGCGTAGTTATGGCTCATGTGTGTTTTCATTTCTTGAATTATGGTTGACGTCTTTGCTATGAAGATACCGCTGTTCCAAAAGAAATTACCGCTTTTTATAAAAGACCGGGCAGTAGTTAAATCAGGCTTTTCGTGGAAAGATCTCACGGAGAATATAGTGTTATTGTCTAGTATCTTGTCAGCCTCTATATAGCCATATCCGGTCTCAGGCCCTTTTGGCTGTATGCCTATTGTTAAAATAAAGCTGCCCTCCGATGCCTTGGAAACGCCTGCTCTTATTGTACGATAAAAACTATTGCTATCTTTTATGTAGTGATCTGCGGGCAATATAACGACAACAGAATTTGGATCCGACCCCTCAATATAAAGCGAGGAAAAACCAATAGCAGGCGCAGTGTTTTTTCCAAATGGTTCAATTAAAATATTTTCATATGGTATTTCAGGGGTAACTTTTCTGACTGCATTTGCCTGGGCTTCAGTAGTAATTATGTAAATTCTGTTAAAAGAAATGATTTCTTTTATAAGATCAACGGTTTTCTTTAGTAATATCTCATCTCCTGTAATATCCAGAAGCTGCTTTGGCCTCTTTTTCCTGCTTCTTGGCCAGAACCTTGTGCCACTACCCCCAGCCATTATAAGCGCGTAAACGTTATCTCCCAATAATAGCCTTTCCATCGCTTATAATGCCCTCATCCATTCTTCCCTGAGATTTACCTGCCCCCCAAGAGCCATATCAATTAAATTAAGGGTCTGATCCTTGTCTTTCGGCAGCCTTGCCTTTATCGGCAGGTAATTTGAGGCATGGTTGGAAAAGAAAAGGCCCCTCGTTATATTAGTAGAGGCAATCATTTCCCTTAACTCCATAATCATTCCACGGCTATCGGGCAACTCAAATTTCCCTGCATAAAGATCTTCTGCCAGAGGCGTTCCAGGTGTTATCATTAGTGTTAAGGCGCCGATATAGTCAGGGTCCAGCGCAGAGAGCAACGTGCCGGTTTCTCTTGCGTGGATAAGGGATCTCTTTTTTCCTGCTATGCCTAAAAGAACGGTGACAGAAAGCTTTATTCCCGCTGCCATAGCCTTTCTGCCCATGTCAATCATCTTCTGTGCGTTTGCACCTTTCCTTATGGCTACCAATGTCTGATCATCGCCGGTTTCAATGCCCATATAAATTATCCCCAGGCCCATTCTCTTCAATTCTACTAATTCTTCCTCCTTTTTCAAATGTATGCCCTTGGTATTGGCGTAAATACCTATTCGGTTGACCCAGGGGAGATGTTTGTTTATCTGTTCAAAAATCCACCTTAAACGCGGAAATGGTATAATAAGGGCGTCACCGTCCATTATAAAAAGCCGGCTTTGGTCTTTCATATAACGGGACGCAAAGAGTATATCGCTGAGGATAATTTCGTTTTCTTTTATTCGAAACCTCTTATCCTTGTAGGTTCCACAGAATGTGCATTTGTTATGAGAGCAGCCAACTGTTGCTTGAAGCAAAATGCTTGTCGCTTCGCTTGGTGGCCTTATACAAATGCCCTCGTAGTGCATTCCATTTTCATTCCGGATTAAATTCATTTTTAACCTTTGTTCCCTTTTTCGTTATGCAGTTTAAATCTGTTTGTTATAAAGATGACGAGCAATAATACTATAATAATAACACTATTTTTCATATTTTCCAGCCATTTTCCATTACCTCGCTGATTATTTTCTAATTATATTGAATTACCTATCCGATATACTATTGTGAAAGTTTTGTAGTATTTGAACCTAATTACATACTACAAAAATTTTGAAATTGTCTTTAGCGTGAATAATATGTATAGTGAAACACATAAAATTTTTGATTATTAATCCAAGCGTTTAAACCTGCATAGGTAAAAATATGGCCCAGATTGATGCCTTTTTTAAGTTAATGAATGAGTTAGGTGCCTCAGACCTCCACCTTGCTGCCGGGCAGAAGCCAGTATTAAGGATAAGGGGAGAGCTTGAAAGGGTAAAGTACAATGTGCTGGATGATGATACGTTAAGGACTATGCTTTATGAAATAGCCCCGGAACATAAGACAAAGATATTTGAGGAAACCGGGGATGTTGACTTTGCATACGAGATACCAAATCTTGCTCGGTACAGGGCAAATTTCTTCAGACAGAAAAATGGTGTTGGTGCCGTATTTAGGGAGATACCTGACAGGATTCAGACATGTGAAGAATTAGGGCTTCCTCCCGTAATAAAAAAGTTAGCCTCTTTGCCAAGGGGACTGGTCCTTGTAACGGGCCCTACAGGCAGCGGAAAGTCAACTACCCTTGCTGCGATAATTGATGAGGCAAATAATGCCAGGAAAGACCACATAATTACTATTGAAGATCCTATTGAATTTGTTCATCAAAGCAGACAGGCAGTCATAAACCATCGCGAGGTTGGTATTCACACAAAATCATTTGCCGCGGCACTTAGGGGGGCCCTTCGAGAAGACCCTGATATCATTTTAGTCGGAGAGATGAGAGACCTGGAAACAATATCGCTCGCTATAGAGGCCTCCTCCACTGGCCACCTTGTTTTTGCAACGTTACATACATCATCTGCGGCAAAGACCATTGATAGGGTTATAGATGTTTTTCCTATGGAACAGCAGGAGCAGGTTAGAAGCACATTATCTGATGGGATACGGGCGGTAATTGCACAGAATCTATTCAAAAGGGCGGACAGAAAGGGCATGGTCGCTGCCCTTGAGATTATGATCGCCACGCCAGCAATAAGAAATCTAATTCGTGAAAAAAAGACCTTTCAAATCCCATCAGCTATCCAGACGGGAAAGAAGTATGGCATGATGTCTTTAGATGATGCTATCATGGACCATTTAACACATAGAAGGATAAGTGCTGATGCCGCATATGCAAAGTGTAACGATAAAGCGAAATTTATGCCTTTCCTCAAGAAGCCCCCAACGGATTTTACAGAGGCATAAAACGTAGGTGTGTAAAGATGAAAAAGCAGCAGATAGAGTTACTTATAGGAAAGATGCTGGAAGCTCATGATGATATCTCGGATTTAAACCTAACTGTAGATAAGCCTCTTCAGGTAGGATCTTCGGGAGAATTAAAGCCCGTATATACTGAACCACGCATTGATCAGCTAACACCCTTTCAAACGGAAATATTTGCCCTGAACTTGATTGATAACGACAGGAGGCTAACAAAAACCCTTTTGACAGAGGGGTCATGTGATTTATCGTATCAGCTTGCTGGGAGAGCACGCTTCAGGGTCAATGTGTTTTCCCAAAAGGGCTGCCTTTCTGTGGTAATGAGGCAGCTATCTAACAGGGTTCCTACCATCAAAGAGATGGATCTCCCCCCTGCTTTTTATAAAATGGCAGGAATATTAAACGGAATAATTCTTGTTACAGGAGCTACAGGTAGCGGCAAAAGCACGTCCCTTGCAGCCTTTTTAAATGAGATAAATGAAAAAAAGTCAGTCCATGTAATTACCCTGGAGGATCCGGTAGAGTTTGTGCATTCACAGCGAAAGTCTACTTTTAACCAGAGAGAGCTGGGGGTTGATTTTGATAAATTTTATACGGGCTTGCGGGCATCTTTGCGGCAAGCACCAAATGTAATTCTGGTTGGAGAGATAAGAGATAGAGAGACCGTTGAAATTGGTCTCTCTGCAGCCGAGACAGGTCATCTTGTATTGAGTACTCTCCATACGGTTGATGCTGGGCAGACCATAAATAGGATTATTGGTATGTTTGGCAAGGAGGAGGAAAGGCAGGTAAGGATAAGGCTTGCTGACACGATAAGGTGGATAGTTTGCCAAAGGCTTTTACCAAAAAGAGGAGGGGGGCGCGTTGCGGCATTTGAGATATTGGGCTCAAATTTGAGGGTAAAGGATTTGATTCTAAATGGCGAAACAGAGGAGAACACGTTTTATGATGTTATGGCAGACAGTGAGCCGTTTGGGATGATGACGTTTGATCGTAGCATAGCCGAGCACTATAAGAACGGCCTGGTTGATGCTGATACGGCTATTGCTTATGCGTCGCGTAGGGCAGTTGTAGGTAGACTGATAGATTCGATCAAGGCGTCAAGAGGGGAAAAGACAACAACCATAGAAGGGCTTTCAATGGAAAAAGAAGAGACCTTTGATGACTATATAAGATAAACAGAGATTATAAGGCATTCTTCTGTTCTTATTATTTCTTTAAGGGCTGATCCGATTATTTGGCCTCTGTTATAATAACCTGAAAGATCTTTAACTTTGAGATAAAATAGTATTTTTAGCTTTAGCAAAACTTTATATGGAGAATAGCGTGGACATTGTTTGCAGCTCATGCGGATCGAAATTTAAAATAAGAGAGGAAAAACTACCGGTAAACCAGATAGTAAAAATTACATGCCCAAAATGCAAACACAAGATAACGGTAGATACCAGGGGGCATGCAGACCAGGCAAATTTGGAAGAGAAAGGGGCCGGCAGAAAGGCTTTACCCGGTTATGATGATTTTGCCAGCCCCCTTGGTTTTATGGAAGGGGGAATAAGGTTGGCCCTTATAGTAGATGACAATGATATGCATAAGGTGGATATCGATTTGGCTATTAATGAGCTGGCATATAAACCCATTTCCGCTTCATCTATCCCAGAGGCAATGGAAAAACTTCTCCTTCATCACTTTGATTTGATAATCCTTTCCGAAGAGTTCGATGGAAAAGACATTGAAAACAGCCCCATCACCAAACACCTGAATAAACTTTCAATGAGCACACGAAGACAGATGTTTTTGGTCCTTTTAGGTGATCAATTTAACACAATGGACAACATGATGGCCTTTAAGGCGAGCGCTAATCTTGTAGTAAACCCAAGTGATTTGCCCGATCTGACCCTGATACTTAAAAAGGCCATGAACGATAATAATCAATTTTACAAAGTTTTTACTGATACGTTAAGAGAGATTGGTAAGATATAAATTTACCTTGCGCAGGCAATATCAAGGGTTTGCAGTGAATGCTGAAAATAGGTATAAAATTTTATAGGAGACAAAAGAAACTGTATTGACAAAATAATGCTTATGTGATATGTGCTGATGAAAAATATTGCTTCAAGCTAAGGGAAAGCGGTGAGAGGCCGCTGCAGAAGATTGCTGCTGTAATCCCAGTTATGCTTACTATAAGCAGAACAAATATTTCACAAACAGGCTCTAATTTAGGGTTAAAGCCACTGTCCGGCACTCAGCTTACCGCTGAGTGCCGGATGGGAAGGTGAGTTTGTGAGTGGGAGAGCCAGAAAACCTATTGAGGCAAGCTTTTTTGTTTCCCGATCTGGAAATCAAAGCAAGGCCTTAGAAATTACATGCCGATTTCCTTATGATGATTAGGGAAATCGGTTTTTTTATGTGAGTATTCCTTGACTGAAACAGGGAAAGCGGTGAAAGGCCGCTGCAGAAGACTGCTGCTGTAATCCCCTGTTCCCTTAAGCGGGAAGAGAAATCCTCTTAGCAATTATTTGTCACTGTTCTGTTAGATCGGAATGGGAAGGCAGCTAAGATGGAGGGAGAGCCAGAAAACCTGTAAGGAATATTCCTCTGTATTCTCCGGTCTGAGAATGGAAGCCTATAATTTAATTCATAAGCCCACCATCTTGTGACTGATGGCGGGCTTTTTAATTTTAAAGGGAGGGGATTACGTATGAAGAGAGGGGCAATTTTATATGTTTTAGGCGAGGAGTATATCGATAATGGCGAGGATTTAGAAGATATTGGCAAAAAATTAAACATAGAGGCAGACATGATTGAGGTTGTCTCGTCAATGGACAAAAATTTTGATGTGATGTACGCCTGGTGGTTTTTAACAACTAAGGGAATGAAAAGCATTACATGTTTGGCAGCCGAGTTAGTAGACCACACGAAAATTAAACTTACCGGCAGGGAGCTTAGATTATGTGGGTAATTCAGCAATAACTAATTGCATTAATGGTTTTTGAGAATCGGCTATATTTAAGACAATGCTCTATAATGGTAGACTAGAGTTGGTGTGGAAGTTGTTAAAACGAAAAAACTACTAATAAAAACGTAACTGGAGGAAGCAAATGAAAAAGATATCTATGATAATTACGCTCTCGCTTTTATTATTTCTGGATTTAAATAGTTGGGCGCAGAGCGACGCAAGAGAGATTGTAGCACTTGAAGAGGTGGTGGTTACTGCCGGAAGAACCCAGGAAAAGAAAAGGGATGTTGTTGCCAATGTAACGGTGATTGATGACGAAGAAATCAAGGCATCCACAGCTCATGACCTTGGTGATTTGCTTGCTGAAAAGGGCATTGGCCACATCCAGAAATACCCCGGTGTCTCAACCTCTTTAGGTGTGCGTGGTTTCAGAACGGATGCTACCGGCGTTGATCTTGCGAGCAGGGTTTTGATCCTGATTGATGGACGAAGGAGCGGGACAGGTAATGTATCAAAGATTATGACCAAAAACATCGAAAGAGTGGAGATAATAAGAGGGCCAGCCTCGGTTCAATACGGTTCAGCAGCTATGGGAGGGGTAGTAAATGTAATCACCAGGCAGGGGCGGGGCAAACCGACAGCCTTTGTCGAAGGGGTTTTGGGAAGCTATGAATATGATGAGTTAAGTATCGGCTTCTCAGGTGAGCATAGGGGATTTGATTTTTCCGGCAGTTTCACGAAAGATTCCAGGGGCGACTATGATACTGCTGCCAATGATTTGTATAACAATACGGCATATGATTATAAAAATAGCGGGAGCTTGAACCTTGGCTATGAGTTTATGCCCGATAATCGTTTACGTATGATTTATACGTATTTTGATGTTAATCATGCGGGAAATCCAGGCTATATCAGCCAAAATGATCTTGATGATTATAAAGATGCTGGCAATAGATCTATCGATTTTGTCTATGACGGAAAAAGCAAAAATAGTCGTTTTTCCTGGAAGGCTCGATATTTTGACGGTAAGGATAAGGATGAATGGTTTAGCCCCGTTGCCAGCAACCCTGACGGATGGGATGATGGTATTCCAGCTAAACTTGCCGTTGATCATAAGGGAAGTCAGGCACAGCTGACTTTTGATAAAGGCAATCTAACCCTTACCTCAGGTTTTGATTGGACGGATTATGAAACTAAGGATAGTAAATATAGCCCAAAAAGCACAGAATACCAAGATCAAGCTGGATTTCTCCTTGCGAAGGCAAAATTTTTTGAAGATAACTTTATTATCTCCGGTGGCCTGAGGTATGATCACTATGAGGTGGAGGTGAAAGGAGGTGAAGGGGGAACGGAGCAGGATAACTATGTATGCCCGAGGGCAGGCATTGCTTATCTGCCCACAGATTACCTAAAGGTAAGGGCCAACTACGGGAAGGCATTCAGGATGCCCACAGCACTCCAGTTGGCTGGCGATATGATGATGTGGTCAGCACGTTACGTGGGCAATCCCAATTTAGATCCGGAAAGGAGCGATACATATGAGGGAGGATTGGATTTCTCTCGCGCATCCGTCAATGCATCCCTTACTTATTTCCATACTGATTTAAAGGATAAAATCGAAAGCTACGTAAAAAATAATGGCGATACATCATATAGAAACATTGGAAAGGCTGAAATAGAAGGCATCGAGGGTGAATTCTCATATGACCTGGGGGCATACTTTGACTGGGATTTTGAGGTAAGACCTTATGCGAGTTTTGCATACCTTACAAAATTTGAGGATAGGGAGACCAATGAAGACCTTATGTATACATCCGATTTTATTGTTTCCTATGGCATCAGAACCTCTGGTTTTTGGGGTATTTCTGGTAGCCTGAACTTTGCGTACACAGGACAGCAGGACATTACTGACTATGAGGGCGGTACCTATGCCACGATATCAAAGGGCGGATTTACCGTGGCCAATGTATCTGCCAGCAAAAGAATTCTGAACTTTCAGGAATACGGCACAGTCACCCTGAGGGGTGAAGTCCAAAATCTCTTCGATAAGGATTATGAGTATGTCCAAGGTTATCCAATGCCCGGCAGAAGCTTTTTTTTGGGACTAAGATATGATTTCTTATAGGCAGGGAAGTAGCTTTATTCATATTTTCAGGACATATGCCTACATTTTTCTTATAAAGGTCAGGGGCGAAAGGGTCTCCTGGCCTTTGCATTGAGGTGAAATAAAGATTTATTGGGCTCTATAAAGCAACATATGAAGAATGTTCCGCAAGTTAAAATAGCAGGAGAAAATATGGGACATGAATGGAGACATTATAAGGCAAGGCTTATACTATTATGTTTTACTGTTTTTGTCGCTTCAGGTTTTTTGAGCGAGGCCTTTTCATACCCTATAAAATTTACTGATTCTCAGGGCCAGCTCATTATTATTGAGAAGGAACCTGTCACTGTTGTATCGCTTGTGCCATCCATTACTGAAGTTATTTTTAAAATAGGAGCCGGCCATGTAGTTAAAGGGGTTACTTACTGCGATAATTACCCGAGGTTTAAATCTGACACAATCACCGTAGGGGGGTTTTTATACCCTTCTATTGAACGTATTCATGCAATAGGTCCGGAAATAGTTTTTGTATCCAGGCTTCATAAAGGGCTAATGAAAAGCTTGCTTGCCAGGGGGTATGTGCCAATAGATTTAGAGGCAACGAAAGTTTCTGATATTTTTAGGGTTGTAGAGTTGTTAGGAAAAATTTTCAGCAAAGAGCAAGAGGCTGAAAGGATTGTAATGGGCATGAAAGAGAAACTTAACATTACTGCAAAAAAGATATCCGTTATACCCGAAATAAAAAGAAAGAGGGTTATTAGGCTAATGGGAGGTGATGAGGCGATGGTGCCAGGTGATAATTCCTTTCAAAATGAATATATCAGGCTAGCCGGGGGAATTCCGCCTAATTTGGATAAAAGGGGTGACATGGTAAGTATATCAAAGAGGGAATGGGTCAGGTTTAATCCTCAGATAATTTATTGCTGCAGTCAAGATAGGCAGATGGTAAAAGAAATAATGCGGAGATCTGGTTGGAATGAGGTAGAGGCAATAAAAAAGGGCAGGATATTTTATTTTCCCTGCGACCTTATCTGTCAGGCGTCAATAAACGCTGGGGATTTTGTCATGTGGCTATCATCCAGGATATATTCAGGGGAATTTTCAAGAAGGGAAGGTCTTGTTATGAATAAGCAGAAATATACATCAAAGCGCATTGAAATAGCGTTAGATTATGTGAAACGCGCCTCAGTCCTTTACGGCAGTATAAATGATTTTCCTAACAAAGCACTTGTTATAGACTTCACAAGGCCTTTATCATTGATTTCCACGCTCGAGGGGAATCGAAATGGGGTAGAGACAGTTGGGAACAATAATTTTTCCCCCGCATTTTGGCAGATAGGGGAGAATATAGGACTAAAAGAAATCACGGAATATATCTGTCGTTTTGCAGGTAGACTAAAGAAAAACTCGAGTTTTCTTTTTACCGGAGTTAATATGGATAGCCTGGCTGTAAAAAGGGAATCCTTTAAGGACATGGAAGTTTATGCAATCGTGACAGCAGGGGTAACGTCTAATTCTGTCAGGATGTCCGCCGATGAGGGAATGTTTTATGAGCTTGGAACAATAAATATTATACTGCTTCCCAATGTGCGGCTCACGGGGCGGGCTATGCAAAGGGCAGTAATTAGCGCAACTGAGGCCAAAACAGCCGCCTTACAGGACTTTGACATCCGCAGCAAGTATTCACCGCTCTATCATCAGGCAACAGGAACTGGAACCGACAATATTATAGTGGTTGAGGGGAGTGGGAAAAACATTGACAACGCTGGCGGTCATTCAAAAATGGGAGAGTTAATCGCAAGGGCTGTATACTCGGCTGTTTCCGATGGGATATATAAACAAAATGGAATTGTCTCTAAACGGGACATATTTCAGCGCCTTGAGGAGAGGGAAATAACTATTTTTCGTCTCGTAAATTTGGCGGGACTCAAAAATTATAAAAACAAAAAAGGGCTAGCCATTGCGCTGGAGGAATTATTGCTTAATCCAAGGTATGCCTCTTTTTTAGAGTTATCTTTATCGATTAGTGATGACTACGAGAAGGGGCTAATTTCCGATTTAACTACATATGAGGCCTTCTGCAAGCAAATAGCGGAGGATATTTCAGGGAATCATATTAGCTTTATTGATCGATTTATTAGCGATGAGGCCATGCCATTGGTTCCTCGCATGGCTTTTAATGCTATATTCAATGGTCTTTTCAACAAGGGAGCATTCTTGCGATGAAAAAAAGAATTTCAAGTTTGATCAATGTGAATTTTCATTTGATGCATTTTTATTTTTGGCCTCAGCAGGCAGGAGTAAAATTGCTGCATTTGGTAGAAGTCACCTTTCATTTTTTCTCTGCCTTCAATAGCCTTACATAGGACTTTAAATAAAATATTTCTGAAAAATTGTTAAAGCCTGAGTTTTCTAAAACCTTTTTCCAATCTCGCTCAATAAAGTCGAATGCGTATTTACACTCTATTTTCGTGAATGGAATACGATAATAAAAGGGCATATCCCTTAAGGAAAACTCATTAAAATCCAAAATCCAGAATGTCCCTCCGGGCTTAAGGTTTTTATATGCATTATGTATAATTGTTTCTCTGATTTCATTTGGGAACCCGTGGATAACAAAACTAATAAAAACTTTGTCAAATTTTTCTTTGAGATTTAGGGGAAGGTCAATACGTTGATTCATAAATTGAGTATTTTTATAATCTTTAAACCTTTTCTCAAACCTTTTACCCATTTTTTCAGAGACATCAAGGCCTAAGACGAAGCCTTTTTCATGTAAATAACCATTCATTAGCAGAGCATTTCTGCCGGTACCGCAGCCAAGATCCAAAATATAATCCTCTCGCTCAATTTTTAGCTGTGATATGACGTTACGTATAAATCTACTATAAAAACCAAGGGAGAAAATATTCAATAGTTGGTCATAATATTTTGCTGTAAGCCCTTGTATCTCAACCTTTGATTCCGGATAAAATTTGGACATTGTAAACCCTAGATTTATCTCACATGATAATACATGACTAAAAACAAACCTACGCTATTCATTGCTGATGCTTCTAAACATGATGAACAGGCTAAGGCTAAGCTGACATGTGTTTATCCTTTTTTTGAATAGACAATAACTACTATAAACCCTTTTTGCCCTATAGGGAAATAATTGTGAATAATGACCTTAGGTTTTGTTATTTTTAAAAACATGTGCTACGATAAAATACCTTGTTAATTATGTAAATTTTTCTTACACTACCACGATAGGTTCTCTAAAGAGCTTTTTTCTATACTGCAGGAATTTGTTGGGAGCCTTGTGTAAGCATGAGGATTAGGTAATTGGCATAAAAGCTTTTAAATACAAAAGGCATTTAAGAGACTTAAAAGAAAAAGTAAGATCACATGGAGGGAGTTTATGGAAATTAGCGAGAGGGCAAAGATAAGGCTAGAGCATTGGATTACGCATAATGATCATCACCAGGAAGAATATGAAATATTTGCTGACCAGTTGGAGGAGGCGGATATGAGGGAAAGCGCCCGTCACGTAAGGGATTTAATAGATTTAACCTCTCAATGCACGGATTGTCTTCGAGCGGCTTTAAAATCTCTTAAATAGGGATTATGTATGGTTCTTTTGCAAAATTAGTAACAAACTAAAAGAGAATTATTTTTCTATTAAAGTAATGTTACGGGCGCACGTTGAACGGCACGTAAGGTTTTTATAAGCTTTCCTTAAAGTACTATGTCTGTTGCTATATATTTTTTAGTACTTCAACAGGGAATTCCAAAAGTCAGGGTCATCATCCTTCCAGTTTGGGCCAAATCTCCTATCACAAAAACCGCTAAGACGTTCATACCATTTCACCAAAACGTTTTTGTTTTGTTCTTCCGCCAGAAGGATATCTGCAACAAAGACATCTATTTTATTTATTTCATCTTTT
>CAYMVB010000140.1:0-1930 GCA_964393665.1 uncultured Desulfobacteraceae bacterium
CCTTACGAGGACATTGGCCGCGGCAAGAAAATCATCATCAATCGCACTGCCTGTAAGATCTATAGGATTTTCAAGGGATGCTATGGATTGAATGCTTAAAGATAAATTATCCTTGATTGCCCTTTGAGTCTCCTCTTTTAATTGCGGCACGTCCAATCCAAGGTCAGCACAGTGATCAACGGCTATAACACCATGGCCACCGCTTATGGTAATGATCCCTATTCTACCCTTGATGCATCTTTGATAGCTGCTCAAGGCCTCACAAAATGAAGCCAGCTCCATTTCATTTTTTGCCTCAAGTATACCGTGTTGTTCTATAACCTTAGAAAATACCTGGTAGTATCCTGCCATAGATGCGGTATGGCTGGACACTGTTTTGCTCGCTGTATCACTCCTCCCACCCTTCATTACAATGACCGGTTTGGAACATTCCTCAGCAGACAGCAAAAATCTCCTTCCTTCATCCCTTTCAAACCCTTCGATATAAAAGGCAATCACCTTCGTCTGAGGGTCATCTGCCAGGTAATGAAGCATGTCTATCTCCCGTATTAGCGCCTTGTTCCCAATGCTTATTGCTGTTGACAGACCGATACCCTGGCGGGTGAACTTTACCATGTGGTCAACCATAACACCCCCGCTCTGACTCACAAAGGCAACATTGCCGGATTTGGGCTGTATCAGACGCTCCCCTGGCAGAAATAGGGTATCTATCCTCTGAGGCGAATAAACGCCAAGACAATTAGGCCCGATAAAGGGGAAATCCGCCTCACGGGCTATATCTACCATGCGCTGCTGAATGTCTTTTTTGCCGCTTTCTGCAAACCCACCTGATATCACAACCGCCCCTCCAACATCACTCCTTATGCATGCCTCCATGACGCCGGGGACAAAGTCAGCTCTTACTGCTATGACGGCAATGTCTATCTTTTCAGGTATCTCGGATATGTCCCGGTAAAGCCTTTCCCTTTTTATAGTGCCCCCTTTAGGGTTGACGGGATAAACATCAAGGGGATAACGGAAGTGATTTTTGTTATAGATTACATTAGCGGGGTGGCTGTCGTTATGTGAAGATACTCCTATGACAGCCATGGTCCTTGCCTTGAAAATGGGATCTAGTTTTACCTTATTCATGATTAAACCTGGTATCTCTTTAATTGACTGAGGGCCAGCCTAAAACCTTATATTCAATACATTCAACCATAAAAGCCCGGCATGCCAAGCCCCAAAGCGTTATTAGCGCTACTTCAAAAAATGTTCCTCCCATGATCCTAAAGGGAAAAGCCTTTTGAAAGGAGACGTCCGTAAGACAGCTGAATAAACTATTAAATAACCATACGCCTAAACCTAACCAATGGCAACACGATAATGGTTTAGCCGTTCCTGGTTCTTAAATATGCACGGCCATGCTTTTTTTAACCCAGATTATGCAGTAGCAACCTCCTGCGGTCTGAAAAATCTGCTGCAGGGTTAAAAAACCTGCTTGACAAAAATAAGCTTACGAAATATATTCTAAATATTGAATATATAAGAAAAGAGAGTAACGATGAGAAATTTCACTAAGGTAATGAAAGCTTTATCGGATTCAAACAGGGTCAAGATTGTCAAGATGCTCCAGCATAAGCCGATGTGTGTCTGTGAGCTTCAGGAGGCACTTCAGATCGCGCAATCCAGCGTTTCCAAGCATTTGAAAATACTTGAGGAAGCAGGCCTCGTTGATTACAAGAAGGATGGCCTTTGGGTGAATTATCATCTTACAGACGGGATGAAATCCCCTTATGTATCCAGCCTTATGGGAAATCTCCGCCACTGGCTTGAAGACGATCAGGAGGTCAAAAACCTGATTAATCGACTTCCGGATATTCGGAGAGAGATAATCTGCAAGAGAGAGTAAAAATTTTTTGCCTTTATATATCGATAAATCGCTATATAG
>CAYMVB010000141.1:0-9033 GCA_964393665.1 uncultured Desulfobacteraceae bacterium
TTCTAAAAAGGCCATGTCCTCCAATAAATCTTTGTCCTTATCCAAAAACCATAAAGGCCAAGAGGCTCAAATACCACTACCAGCACAATTATAAGTCCAAAAATGATGCTGGAAATATTCGGCAGCCCTGAAAGGTTCATCCATTTTGTTGAAAATAATATCAGTGCCTCACCCAGGTAAGGAAATTCCTGAACTTTATCCAATACCAATATCAGCCACGTCATAACTACCCCACCCATTATGGAGCCAAAAATTGATCCCAGACCCCCAACGATAACGAAGGCCAGAAAATATATTGAAAGGATAAAATTAAATGAACTCGGGTTGATAAAACCCAGCAAGAATGCCATTAGACCTCCTGCAATACCTACATAAAAGGCACTTACAGCAAAGGCCATGGTTTTATAGTATACTAGGTTAACGCCCATGGTCTCAGCGGCTATATCACTATCCCTGATCGCAATAAAAGCCCTGCCTACCTTTGTCTTCATAAGGTTTCTGGCCATCATTGTAAGAAGAAATGCAATGGTAACAATCAAAAAATATATTTCTATATCACTATTCAGGATATAAGAACCAAAGGAGGGGCTTGGCACCTCAATGCCCATCCTGCCACCGAATATCTGCCACCTGCCAATAACCTGTGTTATGGCCATACCAAACCCTAACGTTGCAATTGCAAGATACGGTCCTTCAAGCCTCAGGGCGGGCAATCCCAATATAAAACCAAAGAATGCTGCAATCAATCCACCGAGTAAGAGTGCCAAAAAAAATGGAAGGTGAATTCTGGTCATAGAAAGAACTGTCATATAGGCCCCAATGGCAAAAAAACCAGCATGGCCTAATGATATTTGTCCCGTATATCCCACCAATATATTCAAACCCACGGTCACTATTACGTTAATAGCCATATAATTAGCCATATAAATGTAATAGTTTGGTGCGATAAATGGAAAAATCAATAAAGAGATCAAGAGCATTATAAACCAGAACCAGACAGCTTTACTGTCCAACAATTGAATATCTTCGTAATAATCTCTTTTTATATCCATATGATGTTTCCTTATCCCCTTTTCTGATAGAGCAGTATATACTTACATGTTTTATAAAATAGAAGACTAGTAGGTTAATCCTAGCTTTTTACAAAGTCAATCTACTGAATTAATGCATAAGCCTAACTGTGGAGCCCCACGGGCAAGCCCGTGGCACCACTTGCTTTCGCCGATTCGCTTTGCGAACGGCGGGGCTTAGTGGTATGACATCCCGACTATAGGCGCATTCCTCCACGGCATAAGCCGTGGCTTTCTGCGGTCGGAATAAATTTCAACCTAATTAATGGCTAATCTACTAATTAACCCGCTCATTCCAAGTTCTCTTAAGAAAATTCAGCATAAACTTTGAAATTACGTCTAAAAAATTATAAAAATACCTTGAGGCCCTTTTAGGCTTATCTTACTACTTCGATGGTAATTTGTAATTTCTTCGATAAAAATTATGGGCCACACAATTCTTTAAAAGGTTACGGCAGAAAAAGACAGTAAAGCTTTTTAATTTTAACTTACTGTTTTAATCGGATTGCAGCCTAAAAGGGTTATATTCAATCTCGGTATAAGATTAAACTGGAAGATAAAATAATTCGTTTTATTTTTCAAGTTTAAAAGAATCCATACCTATCTTTTTTCTTGACATAACAAAGAGGATTGGATAGTTCGATATTGATGGTAGACGAGCTTGAAAAAAAAATAATTCATCATCTCCAGGATACTATACCTTTCACAGAACGGCCCTTTGCTGATATAGCAACGAAAATAGGTATCAGCGAAAAAGATCTTATTGAGAGCATAAAAGGACTAAAAGAAAAAGGAATACTTCGACGATTTGGTGCGATTCTCTATCACCAGAGGGCCGGTGTAAAAACAAACGTGATGGTAGCCTGGAAGGTATCAGAAAATATTGTTGATGAAGTAGGCGCCTTAATGGCAGGATTTGAAGAAATAAGTCACTGCTACAAACGGAAAATACAGGGAGATTGGAAATATAATTTATTTACCATGATCCACAGCAATAATAAAAATGATTTCAAAAAAGTTTTGGATCAGATTATAGAAACCACAGGTGTAAAAGATTACATAATGCTTTCTACGCTGAAAGAATTTAAAAAAGTTAGTCCAACCTATTATTAGCCTTATTTCAAATTAGTATTGATATAAGGCATAGCAATCTTTTAAAATTTCCATAATTATTTCGTCTTTTAACAAAAACATGAAAGAGGTTGTCAGACCGCTATGAATAATAAATCTGAGGAACTTTTCTTAAAGGCACAAGAGGTAATCCCTGGTGGAGTCAATAGCCCGGTTAGAGCTTGCCGTTCAGTGGGTATCAGCCCACCCTTTATTCAAAGGGCGGATGGCTGCTATCTCTGGGATGTTGATGGGACAAGATATATTGACTATATAAGCTCATGGGGTCCAATGATACTGGGGCATAGACATCCAGAGGTAGTTCAGGGAATTAAAAGCGCATTAGATAACGGAACGAGCTTCGGGGCGCCCACTGAATTAGAGCTAAACCTCGCAAAAACGATTGTCGAGGCTATACCCTCGGTGGAAATGGTTCGCATGGTAAATTCAGGCACGGAAGCTACTATGAGTGCTATACGGCTTGCCAGAGGATTCACCGGAAGGGATATGATTATCAAATTCGATGGATGCTACCATGGTCATTCTGATAGTTGTTTAGTGGCTGCAGGCTCAGGAGTTGCTACACTCGGCATCCCGGGAAGCCCCGGGGTCCCTAATGAAATAGCCAAGTTAACTGTTTCACTCCCTTTTAATGACCTAAGGGCAGTTGAAACGACTGTTAAGAAATATAGCGATAAGATAGCAGCTATTATTGTAGAACCTATCCCAGCAAATATGGGCGTTGTTTTGCCGAAACATGGTTTTCTACAAGGCCTGAGAAGAATTACAATGGAAAATGATATTTTGCTCATTTTTGATGAAGTGATTACAGGCTTCAGAGTTAGCCCTGGTGGCGCTCAAGAGCTATATAATATCATGCCGGATATCACATGCTTAGGAAAAATTATTGGAGGTGGACTGCCTGTAGGGGCTTATGGCGGCAAAAAAGATATCATGTCCCATATTGCACCAATTGGCAATATTTATCAGGCAGGCACATTATCAGGCAACCCGTTGGCTATGTCCGCAGGATTGGCAACGCTCATAGTTTTGAAAAATAAAGAAAGCTACGAGAAGCTAAATGAAAGGTCAAGGTTACTTTTTGATGGATTAACTGATGCGGCGAAGCGGACAGGGGTAAAAATAGTTGCAAACAGGATAGGTTCCATGGGAACTATCTTTTTTACAGACAAACCAGTCTATGATTTTAACTCAGCCAAAAAAGCCGATGCCTCAAAATATGCCAAATTTTACAGGGAAATGCTTGCGCAAAAAATCTATTTAGCGCCATCCCCTTTTGAGGCAATATTCTTATCCCTGGCACATAGTGAAGATATTATAAAAAAGACGATTGATTTCGCCTTTAAAAGCTTTAAAAAAATTTGAATGAGCAATTTTTAGCCTTTCAAATGAAAGCTTGATGATCTATGTCTAATCCTGTTGCTATATGTATTAATAAGCTTCTTGACCATAACCCCATAAAAACCTCTGCGCCTTGCAGGATAGACTCTGGCGGTACATGGGATATTAAGGCCTTTGCTCTGCCCCTTGAATACATAAATCCCTCAACAATAAACATTGCGCTAAATTTAAGAACATCAGTCAGGCTTTTGCCCTATAAACGTGGTTGGGTGAAGATTTCCTCTGATAATTTTGAAAGCAGGGAATCATACCAAGCCTCATCCGCACCATTTAATTCCCGGTTTGGTATCTTTTTTGCGTTAATTTCATTCTATAATTTTCATGGACTCGAGTTAGTCATAGAATCAACCTCCCCTGTCAAAGCAGGGCTTGGTGGTTCAAGTACAGCTGTCGTAGCAGCAGTAAAGGCGCTATCCATTGTCAATGAAGACCTGGGAAGAAAGCCAATTAATGATAACGACATTCTCTATATCTCTTATCATATGGAAGATGCCCTAAATGGCGGTATGTGCGGGCTTCAAGATCAAGGAGCAGCAGTTTTTGGTGGAATAAACAAATGGAGCTGGAGTTACTCGAACAGAGAAACATCCTTTTACAGAGAACCTATATTAGCCGAGGATAAACAAAAAGAACTATCAAGGCATATCCTTGTTGCCTATAGTGGAAAAACACATATATCACATAGAACAAACAAAATATGGGTGGAAAATTTTTTAGCAGGGCGAACAAGGTCTGGTTGGATTGAGGCAAACAAGATTGTGAATAGCCTTGCCGATAACCTGAAAAGTGGCAATTGGAAAGAGGCAGGCAGAGACCTCATGAAAGAGGTGGCTATAAGAAAGGATATAACACCTGAAGCATTTACACCCATGGCAAATAGTCTCATTCAGAAAGCCGAAGATTACGGTTGCGGCGCAAGATTTTCCGGGGCTGGCTGTGGAGGCTCGTTATGGGCACTTGGGGATACTGAAGATATCAATAGGCTCAAAAACTCATGGTTCAGGATATTGCAAAAAACTCGAGAGGGAAAGATACTTGAATGTTCAATAGACTCATCAGGTGTAAAACAAATTACACAAGGGGAATCTGGAAGAAAGATGGAATAACTTTTTTATATGACACTATTATAGTCTCTTTGAACGTCTTGTTTAAAAATAGACACTTTATTAGGTACTTATAGTGCACTATTCAAAATTTTCATAAAATATCCTTTCCACGATACATAATAATTCTTGAAATATTATCCTCTAAAATTTTAACCTCATCTACAATCATTTTGAGGTATTTTTTGTCGGGATCACCATCAGGTGTTCTTTCATACAGTCTCCTTGCAAAACCACCAACTACAGTAAGTGGGTTTCTGCAGTCATCCGCTATCCGATTAACTAACTTCACCATCGCTGCAATCTTTTCTGCCTTAGCCAAGCGCTTACTTTTCTCTTTTAGCTCCTTTGTTCTGGATTCAACCTTTTTTTCCAGCACCTTACTGAAATTGTAGATCTCCTCGTATAATTTAGACATTTTAATAGCAATGCCTATTTGATTAGCAATAATGTATATTACATCGTTGAAACGTTTATGAAAATAGTTGCTTTTCTTCGAGGAAGTAACAAGTACGCCAATAGATTCTCCTTCAACCTTTATGGGTGTAACAGCAAAAGACTTTACATCCTCACCAACAAGCAAAGTGGTTGATATGGGCTTGTCAATTTCTTTGATATCATTTACAATAGTAATCTTGCCAGTAAGAAAACATTCTCCTGAATAGCTATCTGCTGTTGGCCTCCTTGTTGCAGCTTCTACAAATCTTTTACTTAAGCCCTTTTGACTCTTTATCCTTAAATTTCCATCATCATCTAACATGCGGATCGAACATGCATCAAGTGCAAATTCATCCATGAGTAAATCGACAATCGCATTTAGTACGTCCTGCAAGTGGCTAAAAGAACACACAATTTTTGAAATGTCAAACAGCAAATTTAGCATTTGTTCACACTCTTTTTCCTGCAGCGAATTTTGGCTCAATTTATTAATACTGCCTTTCCTCTCCTCGCTTTTTTTTCTGGAAATCATGAGGTGTCTCCAATTACTATCATTTTTTGCATACTAACGCATAGTCACGTAAAGGTCATTTTTAGCCTATCTCATGCTCTAAAGCAATACATTAAAATCTAATAGGGCCATAGTAAAAAATTTTTAGCCACAATGAGTTGCCTTTAGCCTTGGGCTATTATTTCGGCCCAGAAAATTACGTAACTTTTATGCGGATGGGCACGAGCACAACCCTCGGCTTCTCAGTTCGAATAAATATTTTTAAATAATCAGTATTTAAACCCTTTTTCAATTTTTCTAAAATGGGCTCGATTAACAATTCAAACCTCTTTCCCTGCTCTATCTCGTTTATATCCACCTTAAATAAGTTTTCTTGAACATCAACTCTTTCTATAATAAGTTTATTGCCTTTTTCTAAAAATACAAAAAGCGATCGAGTGGGCTTTTTTACCTTCTCAAGCTTATGTATCTGTTTTTCTGATAATGGATTAAAAATCAAGACCCTTGGTTTTAAGGATATATTAGATCTAACATGGCCCACAACATGTAATAGTATTTCTGGCTTATCCAAATAATTAGTCCTGAGTTTAATTTTCCCTAAATAGCTTGTCTCCTTTTCAACCTTATTCTTAACTCTCAACTCATACGTATTATTTTCTTCTTTTTTTAATTCCAGGTCAATTTTATCTGGAATAGAATTTACTGAGATCGTAACAACTAAGGGCTCTTCCCTTTCTCCATGTATAGATATAATCTGCCCTATGTCATCTCCTTCAACGCCTTCGAGTCTTACAACCCTTGGCTTTACATAAATAGGTGCCCGGACCTTCCCCTTAATTCCGATAACCACATGAGGCTGTGCCGGGTCGTTTGTTGATACCCTGGCGCTTTTAGATATAAGACCCTGAGATATCATGGTCTGTAATTTCAATGAAATTTTTCCCTCTCTCCCCGGAGGGATATGCCTGTCAAAATAGGCTACGCTGCAACCTCAATCAGGCTTTACACTTCTTATTTCGAGAACAGCATCGCCCTGATTATGCACGATAAAATCATAACGTACTACCTGTCCTTGTTTAACCTCGTTAAAATCGTAAACTAGCATGTCCAGCACTATTTTAGGGGCACCTGCGGCCTTATCCTGTGCAAATCCATATATGCATAACGCTAAAAACATGGACAATAAGCCTAATGTCTTATATATTTTGGCCATATGAACTCCTTGTAATATAAAAAGGCATCGGTTCAATAAATGGTGGACCCGTATAAAGTCCTTTTTACCCTCATGACTCCCGTTTTTGAAACTTGAAGCTTAAAATTAGAGATTTGTCAAAAATCCCGTCAAGAGGGTAACCTGGAAAAGTACTTTTAAATGAATCTCTAAATTCCAAAAACTCGGCCTGAATGCCTCAACCCCGCCCGCCAACTGTATGGACGACCTGCCCACAACCTGTTTGAAGGTGTGCGCGAAATATTTAAATTTTTGTGTGAAAGACACTAAAGACCCACCAATAGAACCTAACCGGTTGAGATGGTTCAACCCTTTCTTTGATGTAAATCCTGGAAAATTGAGTTCATCATGATTTGCGCTTATGTTTTGCCCACCTGGGGCATTATAATCAAATTCTATGTTTCAGTAGAGAAAATTGACGCCTCTTTTATATGGGAAGTTCAACAAGGTAAACATAAAGCCGGCCTCCCACCCAAAAGCACTATCAAAATCGTATGTGATTTTTTAACAAGAGAAATCATGCCTTTTTTTCAGGTGGTGGATCGTAATATTTATGTAATAAATCTCTATTTGTACAAGGAAGAATCCTATTAAATCCAAGAAACAAACCTTTTAAAAAACCAAAACGATATATGCAAATCTTCGTGTATTCTGAGCAAGAAGGAATAAAATTGCAATCAACGTCAAAATAAGAACCATGTTTTTTATGCAATTGATATTTTTTTATTAATAAAATAGATAATTTTGATAAAAAAGTCATCTTCCAAGAGTTAAAATAACAGATTCACGTGTCCAAAATAACAAAAATCTTCTTTGCTCAACAACTTGGAAAACCACCTGCCAGCCCTCTGCCGCATATTGATTTAAAATATTTTCCAATTTGATTTGAGGGATTTTAGATGAACCTAACAACAAAGTGCCACAACCACCCTCTTCAACAGTTATTACCTTGTATTCTTTATATCTTTCCATTTTTAAATCACTCAACTTTTTGTTTAATATATTTTTATT
This sequence comes from uncultured Desulfobacteraceae bacterium, assembly GCA_964393665.1. Taxonomy (GTDB): domain Bacteria; phylum Desulfobacterota; class DSM-4660; order Desulfatiglandales; family B25-G16; genus M55B121. The sequence goes on from CAYMVB010000141.1 coordinate 7,897, forward strand.
AGTTGGTTCAGGTTTCATCACATTTGGAACAGTAATAATAGAGCCACATTTTTTACATTTACCTCTTTTTCCAGCAGATGATTGATCAACGGAATATACAGCGCCACAGTTACTACAGCTAAATTTAATTTCCATTACTAAACCTTTCTATTTCTTTCTTTGGATAATACTTTTCTTCATTTACAATCCGATAGTATTTAGATTTCAAGTTGATGTTTTCATTTTATAATTTTTTCAGTTTCTTTCAATTAATCTATTTTAAAGTAGCGTTCAAATAAAAACAACAAAAAGACACTAAGATTATAAGAGCCACAGGCCCACCCAAGTTAAATGGCCTTTCAGGATTTAACGGGGACACAGAAACACACAGACATTTTGCCTGAAGGGTGTGATTTAATAGTTCCGCTGAAATCAGTGGAACTATTTGTCCGTGTCCGTCCGTGCCTGGCCCCTTTAATTTTTTTAGCGTTGTGTCTTATGTTTGAGCAGGAATATAAGTTTTGCACAGATGGAAAAAAAATTAGGAGGTATTAGCGCCTCGGCATTCAGCCGGAACAAAGTGAAGCTAAGTGAGAAAATAGAAAAAGATCCATATTTGAGGTTCCGCTTTAAGAAAATAAAAATGCATTAAGTGGGTTTTAATAAATAGTTAAGGTTTGATTCTCTCTCTTCATTCTTTTCTCTCCTCATTCCTTGACTTTTCAGTTCTTTACTAATTTACTTCTTGCCTAATTTACTTTTCCACTCTTCATCCTTTTCCCTCCCCTCCCCAACTTCCAATTAGAAAGGAAGACATCAGGAGCGCATCTGTGATCAAAGCCCTTATCAACTCCCCTTTAAAATCATAACCCCCTTTAAGCTTTGAGCTTTGACCTTCTCTGCCTTCAGCGGGATTCGACGTTCATCTTTTTTTTCCAAGATGGAAGCTCCCTTACCCATCCTGTTCAGGAATAATAAATGACAAATGAAGATGTGATCCCTCTTTCCCCTTCAATGTCAAGTTACTTAGTTTTTTATGGACGTCCCTCATTCCACTCTGGATGTATTGGTTTCCTGCAAGATAACGGAAAGACGTTCTATGAAATCATCCCGGTCTTTATTATCTCTGAATATCTTACGACGCTCTATTCCCCGGAT
>CAYMVB010000142.1:0-3440 GCA_964393665.1 uncultured Desulfobacteraceae bacterium
AAATGATATTATTTTTAGAGATGCTTTAATACAATGCTCAGCAAACGAATTATACCCTGCCTCGATGTTAGAGCCGGAAAAACAACAAAAGGCATAAAGTTCAAGAATAATGTAGATATCGGCGACCCTGTTGAAATGGCTACGTTCTACTACGAGGAAGGCGCGGATGAGATTGTCTTTTATGATATTACCGCCTCAAATGAAAAAAGAGACATCATGATAGATGTTGTAAGAAAGGTTGCCGAAACCATCTTTATCCCATTTTCCGTGGGTGGTGGGATTAGAACCCTTGAGGGCATGCGAGCCGTTTTGTTGGCAGGCGCTGAAAAGGTTAGCGTTAATACTGCAGCGGTGCAAAATCCAAACATACTATCTGATGGCGCATCGTCGTTTGGCAGTCAGTGCATAGTTCTCGGTATGGATGCCAAAAAGGTACCTAAAAACAAAAAAATCCCATCGGGCTACGAGATTTTCATAAACGGGGGACGGACACCTACCGGTATCGATGCCCTGTGGTGGGCGAAAAAGTCGGAAACCCTTGGTGCAGGCGAGATATGCCTGAACTCCATTGATGCAGATGGCGCTCAGCAGGGCTACGAACTGAATCTCACACGCCTGGTTTCCTCCAACGTTGGCATTCCTGTTATAGCCTCAGGTGGCGCCGGAGGCATGAACCATATATACGATGCCCTAACCAGGGGAAAAGCCGACGCAGCCTTAATCGCCTCCATTGTTCATTACGGAACTTATAGCATAAGACACATAAAACAGAATCTACACGCCCGTGGTATGAAGGTCAGGATGAACTGGTGATACTATGAAGGCCCTTTTAGCATTAGAAGATGGTTCCCTCTACTATGGCAAAACCTTTGCGGGCAAGGGGGAGGTATACGGTGAGGTTGTCTTTAATACAAGCATGACAGGATATCAAGAGATACTAACAGATCCTTCCTATAGGGGGCAAATTCTGGTTATGACCTATCCCCTCATCGGCAATTACGGAATAAACAATGAGGACATAGAGTCAAATGGAATTCAGGTAGAGGCATGTATTGTTAAGGAGTACGACCCAAACCCGAGCAACTGGCGCTCCAGGAAAAACCTTGCTGATTATTTTAATGAGTCCTCAAAAATAGCAATTGAAGGGATTGACACAAGGGCATTAACAAGGCATATCCGCCTAACAGGCGCCATGAAGGGTGTTATTTCAACAGAGGACCTTGATCCTAAATCCCTCATCAAAAAGGCTGCCAGATCAAAAGGTTTATTAGGAAGAGACCTTGTTAAGGAGGTGACCTGCGGAAAGCCCTACAAGTGGAGCCAGGCAAAAACCCCTAAGTTTCATGTAGTGGCATACGACTTTGGTATTAAGTTTACCATCATTAAAAGCCTTATCTCACGAGGTTGTGGGGTAACCGTTGTCCCTGCATATGTACCATACGACGAAATACGGGATTTGAATCCAGACGGTATCATCCTGTCAAATGGCCCCGGAGACCCTGCACCAATTACATACGCCGTTCGTACTATTCAAGCTCTCCTCGAGCATTACCCCGTCTTTGGAATCTGCCTTGGTCATCAACTCCTAGGCCTTGCATTCGGGGCAAAAAGCTTTAAGCTAAAGTTTGGTCACCGAGGAGCGAATCATCCCGTAAAAAACCTTATTACAGGGAAGATAGAAATTACTACACAAAATCACGGCTTTTGCATAGACATTGAATCAATAAAGGATCCCGGCATAGAGATAACCCATGTAAACCTTAATGATCAAACTCTTGAGGGTATAAAGCACAAATATTTGCCCATATTCTCGGTTCAGTATCACCCGGAGGCCTCCCCTGGCCCCCATGATTCACGTTACTTATTCGATGATTTTGTTAAAATCATGAAGAAAAGAAAATATGGGTAAAATTGCCTTTTTCCCAGTCAGAATCTCGCGCTGCCGTTCTATACCATATGCGCCTTCTCATGTGATTCTGCCCTTCTTCAACGTAATTTGCCTGGCAAACGCAGTAATTGAGGTCTTTTTTACCTCGAATTTAAGGGCATCGCTTTGCTAGGTTGCACCGTAGACTATGCTCTGCTCGTAATCCGCATGTCTTGCTTGCGTATTACAAACTTGAATCTGTTTTGCGGGACAGAACAACAATAAAATATCATGTACATACCATGCCAAAGAGAAACGACATATCAAAGATTATGATTATAGGTTCAGGGCCGATTGTAATTGGCCAGGCCTGTGAATTCGACTACTCAGGGACCCAGGCATGCAAGGCCCTTAAGGAAGAGGGCTACAAGGTCATTCTCGTAAACAGCAACCCGGCAACTATCATGACTGACCCGGAAATGGCGGAGCGCACCTATATCGAGCCTATTACACCAGAGTTTGTCGCCAGAATTATAGAAAAGGAGCGTCCCCATGCACTGCTCCCCACTATTGGTGGCCAAACAGGGCTTAATGTCTCCGTTAAGCTTGCAGAGATGGGCATACTGGAAAAATTTGACGTAGAAATGATAGGCGCCTCCATAAAGTCAATCAAAAAGGCAGAGGACAGGGATTTATTTAAGAGCTCCATGCAAAAAATAGGCCTTACGGTGCCCAAAAGCGGTATAGCCCATGATATGGATAAGGCAATGGAAATTGCCTATGAAATAGGGTTCCCGATAATAGTTAGACCTGCATTCACCCTTGGTGGAAGCGGAGGCGGTGTGGCCTTTAACCGGGAGTATCTTGAAGGGCTTGTTTCTCGAGGGCTTGATGCAAGCCTTATACATGAAATTATGCTCGAGGAATCAGTGATAGGATGGAAGGAATTTGAGCTCGAGGTCATGAGGGATAAAAACGATAATGTAGTAATCATATGCTCTATCGAAAACCTTGACCCTATGGGAGTTCACACAGGGGACAGCATTACGGTGGCCCCGGCCCAGACCCTCAGCGATGTTGAATACCAGCGCATGAGAGACGCATCTATATCCGTTATAAGGGAAATTGGCGTAGAGACCGGCGGCTCAAATATACAATTTGCTGTCAATCCAAAAAATGGGGATATGGTAGTCATAGAAATGAACCCAAGGGTATCAAGGAGTTCGGCTCTTGCTTCTAAGGCAACGGGTTTTCCCATTGCAAAGATAGCATCAAAGTTGGCTATAGGCTATACGCTCGACGAACTCCCCAATGATATTACCAAGGAAACATTGGCCTCATTTGAGCCCACAATAGACTATTGCGTTGTTAAAATACCACGGTGGACCTTTGAAAAGTTTCCAGATACCGATGATTACTTAACTACAAGCATGAAATCCGTTGGGGAGGCTATGTCCATAGGAAGAACATTTAAAGAGGCGCTGCAAAAGGGCATCAGGTCATTAGAAATTGGCTGTTTTGGCCTTGGCGCAGATGGAAGATGTGTCTTAGAGCGTGATGGCGGTCCATCCTC
>CAYMVB010000143.1:0-2564 GCA_964393665.1 uncultured Desulfobacteraceae bacterium
GACAGGGGAAAGGGCGGCATTCTATATTCACCCTCTTCATATTTCATGAAACATCCACCGATACAGCTTACTGATTCAGAGGCATACGAAAGAACTGAAGAGTTTATTTCAGGCGATAGGGAGAATTGATTTAGTCTGCCCGTTTAATGGTTATTCGATTATACCTCTGACGAAAAATACCATACTAATTTGAAGATTAATAAGGAGAAAAATTCAACAATCTGAAGGAGTAAAATTGGGAAAGATGCCTAAAAATTTTTTAGAATCTATTTTTAGGAAAGGCCTTAATGCCGTAGATCCTGAGAATGCTGTTTTAAGATATGTTAGACGAGAGGAAAACGCATTATACGTAGACGAAAAACATTACGACCTTAACAATTTTAAACGCATTCTACTGATAGGTGCGGGAAAAGGAACTGCACCGATGGCTAAGGCCATAGAAAATATACTTGGAGATTACCTTACCGAAGGTTTAATCGTGGTAAAATATGGGTATGGTATGCCGCTGAATAAGACAAATAGTATGGAGGCAGGCCACCCGATTCCCGATGAATCAGGGCTTAAGGCAGCAGAAAAAATCGTCAAAAAAATAGAGGATTTTACAGAAGACGATCTTATTATATGCGCACTATCTGGTGGTGGCAGCGCCCTTCTTCCAGTTCCCTGGAGCACAATTAACCTTAATCAGAAACAAGAAACAACGAGGCTCCTGCTTGAATGCGGCGCAACCATTAATGAAATAAATGCGGTCAGAAAACATCTTTCGCTCATCAAGGGAGGAGGACTTGCAAAGTTTTCATATCCAGCAACCCTCATATCTTTGATTCTATCAGATGTTGTTGGTGATAGACTGGATATAATAGCCTCTGGACCGACAGTAGCGGATGAGAATACATACAGCGATTGCATTGATATAATTGATAGATATAATCTAGTCAAAAAACTACCTAAGAATATCGTTGAACATTTTGAGCGAGGTGTAAAAGGTGATATACCTGAAACGCCAAAACCCGGGGATAAGATATTCTCAAAGACTCAAAATATTATAGTGGGAAGTAACAGATCTGCTCTATTAGCGGCCAGGGAAGAGGCTATTTCTTTAGGGTATAATACAATAATTATATCATCCCAGGTTGAGGGGGAGGCAAAAGAGGCCGGAAAATTTTTAGCAGCAATTGGAAAGGAGATCTTTAAAGCAAATCTACCTATAATCCCACCAGCTTGTATATTGGCCGGTGGGGAAACTACGGTGACAATCAAGGGAAGCGGCAGGGGAGGAAGAAACCAGGAGTTAGCGCTTTCATTTGCCATTGCAATAGATGGCTGGGGAAAAATCTCTTTTATCAGTGCTGGTACAGATGGGACTGACGGCCCTACTGATGCAGCAGGGGCTATAGTTGACGGCACAACATGCAGGAAGGCCTTGAATAAAAATTTAAATCCTTATACGTTTTTAGAAAATAATGACTCAAATTCATTCTTTAAATCTTTGGGAAATCTTTTTATAACCGGACCAACCCGCACAAATGTTATGGATATAATGTGTGTTATTGTTGACACATAAAAACTAAGATGTGTTGACATTTAATCAGATTACACCAAAAAATCAGATCGAACATTTTACAGGGACAGTTAACCTTTCCTTTATTTAGCTATAAGACAAAAACTTGTTCCATATAAAGCCTGATTTGAGCAACAAACATCTATTTGCCAACGGTTTATTGCTGCGATGGGAAAAAGGAATCCATGTATTAAATTTCTTCACCTGTTAGCCTTTTTAAAACCTCAATATATTTATCCCTTGTGATTTTAATTATATCAGGTGGTAGTTTTGGTGGTGGTGGCTGTTTATTCCAATTAAGCCCATTCAAATAATCTCTTAAGAACTGTTTATCAAAGCTTTTCTGAGGGCCGCCTGCCTTATATTCATCAGCCGGCCAGAATCTTGATGAATCAGGTGTCAACACCTCGTCAATTAATATAATTTTATCATTAACAATACCAAACTCAAATTTGGTATCAGCAATAATAATTCCACTTTTTATTGCCAGGTCTCTGCCTTCCTCGTAAAGCCTTAGGCTTGTATCCTTTATTACTCTCGCTGTTTTCTCGTCTGTAAGTCTCACCACTTCATCATAAGAAATATTTTCATCATGTGTCCCGGGCTCACCTTTAGTGGATGGGGTAAATATCGGTTCCTCCAATTTAGATGACTCTTCCAGGCCTTCCGGCAAGGGTACGCCTGAAATACTTCCGGTTTTTTTGTATTCAAGCCAACCAGACCCGGAGATATAACCCCTAACAACACACTCCACTGGCAGGGGTTTAGCCTTTTGTACAAGCATACTCCTTCCTATGAGAAATTCTTTATAAGGGCTACATTCATCGGGATATTCACCCGGATTAATACTTATTAAATGATTTGCGATAATGGAGGAGAGTTTTCTAAACCAGTAAATAGATATCTTGGTAAGAATCTTTCCTTTATCCGGGACAGGATCATCCATAATTACATCAAATGCCGATATACGATCTGTAGCAACGATAAGCAGATTATTTCCCAC
>CAYMVB010000144.1:0-2057 GCA_964393665.1 uncultured Desulfobacteraceae bacterium
ATCCCCTTCATTACAACCATATTTATCTTTATGGGGTGAAATCCCATATTCTTTGCCTTTTCTATACCTTCCAATACCTGATCAAAATAATCAAAACGAGTAATCTCTTTGAATGTCTTTTTATTAAGGCTGTCAATGCTAATATTCAGTCTTCTTATGCCAGATTGCCATAAGTCATCCAGGTATTCTGATAAAAGCACACCATTGGTTGTAATCGAGATATCTTTTATGCCTTCAATGGAAGCAAGCATCTTTATAAAGTCTACAGCCCCCTTTCGGACAAAGGGCTCTCCTCCGGTCAGCCTAATTTTATCAATACCTAATTTTACAGCTATTCTAATTACCCTAAGCAACTCCTCATAGCGGAGTATTTCTCTGTGCATCAATTTTTTTTCACCTTCAGCAGGCATGCAGTATATACATCGTAGATTGCACCTATCGGTAAGTGAAACCCTTAGGTAATTTATTTTTCTATTGAACCTATCTACTAACATCTGTTCCTCATATTTTTTTTCAGATTATCAAAAGCATGATCGTAAGAATATAAAAATCTTTCAATCTTGATGGCCTCGTGAAAAGTCTTTTGCGAGTTTGTCAATCTTGGCTTCTCAAAAGTAAAACTGTTATGAATTGCAATTTTTTATTTACTCACCACTTTAGTTAATTTCCCTTTCAAAACATGTACTTATGGTATATCAATCTCAACTCTCCCCTTTTTAAACCCTTTAAGTGAGGAAAGCATTGCAAGAAAACTATTCTTAAATAAATTTGACATAAATGGGTTTAGTGCGAAGGCCTTGCCATCCACACTAATTGATATTGAGGGGTTAAGGGAGACGCAATTATCAATCATTTTATTTCCCCTTACGATCTCTTTCGCAAGGCCATAGCAGGTCTCATAACCGCAGTGCCCGCAGTTTAGGTCTGGCAGCTTAAATGATTTTTCAGACACAATTTGTGCCAGCGCTTTTATGTGCTCATCGTCTGATATATCAAAATCGACTATGTCTTTGTTAAAACCAGCCGTTGCTATTTCCAGCCCATCGAATAATGTATCTGTATCTGCCTCTTCTTTTATGCATACTATCTTAGGGTATGTTTTCTCCTTTTTAAATCCCTCTAGTATAACAAGATCGGAATCAAAATACTTCAGGATATCCCCTATGTGCTTTTTACCTTTTAAGATTATCTCCGATTCTCCCGGGGAAATAGCCGATACAAATGAAGCACATGATCTGAATTTTGATGTGTCTGAATCCGGGAAATCAATATGGCCTGGAACGTGCTTCAGTACAGCAATCTCATGGCCCAGTTTTGCTAACTCTCTTGATAGCTTAAGAATTAATGTAGTCTTCCCGCTTTTTCCATAACCAACAATTCCAATGGCCTTCAACTTAATGCCCCTTTTTTTTCATAAATGTTTCTGTAAATATTGCTTCATCTGCCTTTATACATTCGTTTTTTAGTTGTACATACGCTGCCAAAAGGTTTTTACCATATTCCGTTAAACGTGAGCCATTTCTCCTTTCTGTAATAAGGATCCTTTTTTTAAGGTGCTGCTCTGTAGCCTTGATTTTTCCCCAAACCCCACGGTAAGACATATTCATTAGCTTTGCAGCCTGATTTATTGAGCCTGTTTCCTCAATTAATTGAAAAATTCTCTGCCTGCCTTCACCCATAATAATATTGCCATTCTCGTCCTCAAGCCATTGCCTTGATTTTAATGTTAAGCTTCCCATGGGTATCTCCAACTTAGATAATCTGCCACAAGTTTCCACTTTTATTAGGGTTGTAGCCTCCCATTTCTTTTACCCGCTCACGAAAAGACTTAGAGCGTGCGATATCTAAAAAAAGTTGTATTTTAGGATCATCTATAAAGGAGGAAGGAATAACAAGATCATATTGCTCCTGAACAATCGGAATGAAATCTAAATCCAGTGCCCTGGCTGCCGCCATTATCCCCAACCCTGCTGTTGCCGTACCATTTAAGACTGAGACGGCCACATTCATATGGGTATATTCCTCGTTTTCATAGCCATTGATAAGAGAAGGCTCAA